>CAYHLN010000026.1:0-9127 GCA_964357505.1 Candidatus Woesearchaeota archaeon
GGGAGGAAGACTAATGGCATTACGAAAAGCATTATCTTACTCGAAGAAGTACGCTCGACCATACACGCGCGTATCACGTAACAAAGCTAAAGCGTACATCAAAGTAACTCCTAATAACAAAATTGCAAAATACAATTCCGGTGATTCGAATGCATTTCGGGCAGGAAAGTTTCTTTTCCAGCTCTCATTGTACTCGACTGTCGACGTACAAATACGAGATAATGCCCTTGAAGCAGCACGACAATTCTTAGTTAAGAAGATGGACGAGCACGTTCTAGGGCAGTACTATCTTGAGCTACAAGTGCATCCTCATCACCTCTTACGGAATAACAAGACTGCAGCTGGTGCTGGCGCTGACCGTATGTCTTCTGGAATGAAGCACTCCTTTGGTATTATTGAAGGTCGAGCAGCTATGGTGCCGGCTGGAAAGTCTATTTACTTTATTGCGTGTGCTACTGATCAGGGCTCACGTGTTGCTCGTGAAGCTATGGGTATGATTAAATCGAAGCTGCCTGGTAAGACGGGAATTAGATTTGAGAAGCTTGTTGCATAGATTTATTAGTTTGTTCTCTTACTGTACATTATGAAGCGGCACTTGGTGCGAATCAGCGGTTTGATTGCATTTGCGTTTGGATTTTATTTGCTCTTATCGACTTTTTCTTCAATCACAGGCTTTGCCATCATTGATACTCAAGATGTTCCATTCGCGTCTATGTGGGGCGTGGCGTTTCTTGTTGTTGGAGCTTTTTTGCTTTCGGCGGCTTCTGGAATTGCAGTTGCGGAGCGAGAGGATACTAAAAGTAGATTGGTTGAGTTGATTGAGCAAGACAGGAAGGGAAGTGATGACTGCCTTGTTCTTGTTGATGCAGATTATATCTGGCATGCTTACCAACAAGGAGTTGATTTACCGGAAAACTTTTTCGGGGATTACCAGCATGCGATGACGCAGTCAGTTTATCGCGAGCTAACGCAGCGGAATAATAGTGGTACGGGCAACTCCCTTATTCCTGAAAAAAAGATGCACTATCTTACTCGAAGATTACATACCGAGGTTATTGATTATTCGCCGCGGGAGGACGTTAAAAAACATATTTTTGCACTCTGGCGCACGGTGACTGAACCAGGCAAGAGAAGCACGCTTATTCAACAAACTCGTTTTAAAGAATCAGGGGATATGGATATGCTGGCTTATGCATGCGAGCGTGGGAAAAACTCCACGGTTATTATGAGTGATAATTCTACAGAAATTCCTCGAATTGCTCACCTGTTACGGCAGGAAGGAGTTAATGTCCGTGTGTATGGCCAAAAAGAGATCCCTCTCCGAAAAGCAGCATAGTTCTCGCTTGTGGAACTATAAGCTTTATTAACTCCAACCTCTTTTGTGCTCTATGGTAATAAAAAAAGAGGTTAAGTCGGAGACAGGATTCATTAAGTGGTTCGCTGAACTCCGAAATAAGGACGTAGCCATCGCTGGAGGCAAAGGCGCTAGTCTGGCGGAGATGTATGCTTCCGGCTTTCCTGTACCGCCTGGATTTGTGGTGACTGCACAAGCGTATAGCTATTTTATTATGCATGCTGGGCTTGGCGCAACGATGCAGACTATTCTTGAGCATGTAGCAATTGAGGACACTAATGCACTGAATGAAGCTTCTAGGAAAATTCGTGCACTCATTGAGGGAGCTACCTTGCCTCCCGAGTTAGAACAAGAATTAGTTGAGGCATATGATATTCTTTCTGTTGAAAAGCAAGGCGGGAGCGCACGTGACTTGCTTAAGGGTGGGAAAGAGGGCTCGTATGTAGCTGTACGTTCAAGCGCCACTACTGAAGACCTCGCGGATGCGAGCTTTGCCGGGCAGCAGGATTCTTTCCTTGGCGTTAAGGGGCATGCGTTGCTGATTCAGAAAGTAAAAGAATGCTTTTCCAGCTTATTTACCGCACGAGCCATTTACTATCGTGTTAAGAAGGGTTTTACACGATTGAATTCGCAGCTTGCCGTCGTCGTGCAGCGCATGATTAATTCTGAGAAGTCGGGCGTTATGTTCTCACGTAATCCTTTGACCAATGACGATTCAATTATTATTGAAGCTGTCTGGGGATTGGGAGAGGGAATTGTTTCTGGAAGAATATTACCTGATCATTACGTTATTAATCGGAACGAGGAAGTGATTGAAATGAAGATTGCTGAGAAGAAGATTGCGCTTGTTCGTGGAAAAGATGCTATCGTTGATGAGCAGAAGCTCACTCAAGAGGTATCCAAGCAGCAAGTGCTCACGGGCTATGAGCTGAAGCGCTTAGCACAGTATGGAATGCAGCTTGAGCAACACTATGCGAAGCCACAAGATATTGAATTTGCTCTTGAAGGCGGCGAAATTTACATTGTACAAAGCCGTCCTATCACAACCAAGGCAAAAGATTTGGATCGGGAAGTGCATGGAAATGTATTACTTTCTGGATTAGGCGCAAGTCCCGGTATTTCTTCAGGGCCTGTGCGCATTGTGCGGCAGATGGTTGACCTTGAAAAAGTTAAGCAGGGTGAAGTTCTCGTGACGGTGATGACGAATCCTGATATGGTTGTCAGCATGCAACGAGCAGCTGGCATTGTAACTGATGAAGGGGGCGTAACGAGTCATGCTGCCATTGTTAGCCGTGAAATGGGTATCCCTGCTGTTGTTGGCACTCGAAGCGCAACACAAAAGCTCAAGGATGGGCAGATCGTGACCGTTGATGGTAATACGGGACGGGTGATTGAAGGTAAAGGCGTGGAGAAGAGAGTGGAAGTTAAGCCGATTGTGCCAACGCGCACCAAGATTAAAGTGATTGTTGACTTGCCTGATTATGCTCCTCGCGCTGCACTTTCGGGCGCTCAAGGAGTTGGGCTTGTTCGATTGGAAGGCATTATTGCTTCTCATGGTAAGCATCCTGCCTGGTACTTGAAACATGGCAAGCTGCGTGATTACATCGCTGCACTTTCCTCTGGGTTGCGTAAGATCTCAGTACCCTTCAAAGAAATCTGGGTGCGAACATCAGATATTCGAAGTGATGAATATACCGGCTTAGAGGGTGCGCCACAGTCACATGAAGGCAACCCTATGTTGGGGAATCATGGCATTCGCTTTAGCTTACAGAATGTTGATCTTCTTGAGGCCGAACTAGCAGCTATCAAGGAAATTGCGGATGAGTTTAAGGATAAGCGATTTGGCGTGATGATGCCGCAAATTATTTCTGTTGATGAAGTGAAGCAGACAAAGAAGATTGCTGCAAAGGTACGGATGCCTGAAAATGTGCGTATGGGTATTATGGTTGAGACGCCGGCCGCGGTGCAGATTATTGAGGACTTCTGTAAAGAAGGCATTCATTTTATCAGCTTTGGTACGAATGATTTGACGCAATTCACGCTCGCGCTTGATCGTAATAATGAGGAGATACAGAATCTGTATAATGAATTGCACCCGGCTATTCTTGCGTCTATCAAACATGTGATTGGCGTGTGCAGGCGTTATGGCGTGGAAACGTCAATTTGCGGCCAGGCTGGCAGTAAAGAAGAGATGGTGCGTTTTCTCTTGAAGGAAGGCATTACGAGCATTTCAGTCAATGCAGATGCTGCTGCTGCAGTTTCTCAATTGGTAGCTTCGCTTGAGGCAGAGATGCCCATGCCTGCTCTGGAAGAGCAGCAGCCCCATGCTAGTCCGCATGGTCATGGAACACATGAAGTTGCTATGAAAGTACCACTCCATACGCAAAAGATATCTCGAGAGGAAGATTTGATCTTGCAAGCACTAGAGGAAGATGAGTATAATCCAGGGATTGATGAAAAATCACAGATACCTTCCTTGAATGATGCTATTCCGGTGAATTCTGAGCTGTTTGAGCGTAAGAAAGATACGAAAGAATTGAATCTTTAGATAAATGGATTTTAATCTAAATTATTGGTTAAATCTCTTGTTATTCTCTCTGATTTTTCTTTTCTATTGTTTTCTGAATCATAAAGAAATCTTTTTTTCATTAAGGCATAGTTACTTATTTCTCTTAAAGCCATAGTTCCTGCGCAAAATCCTGCTGCCATGGCGAGAACTATATTTTCTGCCCCGATAAATGGCATTGAAGGATATTTTTTAGAACAGTAACTTTCAATCATTGCTAATGGAACTGCCACAAGGGCAGTTTTTGCTAAGTTTTTTCCTAAAGACTTTAAATTATCAATGCCTCCATTCTCAATTCTATAGATTATTTTTATGAGTTCTCTTCTGGAAATATCAGTATCTTACGCTCTTCCTATTAGTTCATTTACCCTGCCTGGATTTTCTCTATATATTTTAAGTAGTGTTGTGTTCATTGTTTTTAAAAATTAGGTATTATGCAACCCTTTCCATATTTTTCTTTTAGTTTTTTGAATTCATCTAGTTTGCCTTCTTCTTTTGCGGCTAGATAAAATCCTTGCAATCTACAATATTGGCAATATCCGGGGCTAAGTCTGCCCATTGCTGTTTCAAAAAATCTTTCGCCGATTTCTCCGCTATTTTTTATTTTTCTTCTAGTTTGATTATAAATGCGAGAGGTAGTTAAGCCGAAACTTGTTATTCCAAAAATAAAAGCTCCTGAATTTGCTAATGCTCCACTTTTCACGTTTGCTGAATTGCTTTCTTTTTTTATTTCATCTAAAGTTTCTCTATAAGAATTGCGCTCATCTAAAGATAGCTTTTCTATACATTTAGTTATATTTCTTTCAGCATATTGTTGTCCCAATCCTCCTATTAAAAGGGCTGCGCCTAGTGCCGCTATTCTATTACCAAATAGGCTGAAGTGTGCTCTTTTTGTCGTCTCTTTTAACTTTTCTGTTAGGCTCATAGTTATCATTTGAGTGTTAAATATATAAATGTTACCCCTAGCTAGTTAATACAATAGAAAGATTTAAATAGCGGTTTGATGGGTGTTTATTATGACTAAAGAGACAGATCAACAGAAACTCAAGAAGAAAGTAATGAGTCAGTTGGAACGCGCTGATCGAGCAGCCATTATTGGCAGAGCCCTTCAATCTGAAAATGGAAGGGCAAATATTGCCGCGGTTAAGGCGCGTGACGAATATGGGCTGGCCTCTCTTTTAGAAGATTCTTTTAATGCTGATGGAAGCGCGCGCTATACAAGAGCAACGTATGATGCCCTTTCTCCAGAAGATCAAGAAGCGAGACGCGTTCAGGGATTCAAACTACGATCAGCTCGATCATTAATTGATGCAGTTTCTGACCTTGGTGCTCATTTGGAAACATTAGTAAAGAAAGAAGGAAAGCTTGATACCAGTTTACTCAGCATTGCAGGCGCCGAGCCTATTATGGCTGCTGTAGGGGCTTCTGAACGCGAGTTGCTTAAGGGCTATCAAGCGTATTCTACTTATAGCGAGGCTGCAAGCAAATTTAAGAAAGGTGAGGATATGGCTGTTGATAAAGAGAAGCTCAAGGAAATTGTTTCCGAGGCTTCCGCTGCTGAAGCGTATAAACGCTTTAGTAAAACCTATCCAAAACTAGCTCCTCTTGCTGCTGATTTGGCACGACTTGCTCCTTCTGAGAAGTTGAGTAAGGATCAGTTGGCTGATGGTGCGATGAAAGCACGCGATATGGTCGGAAAAGATCTTGAGCGAAAATATGGTAAGAACTATGAAGAGCGAGCTACGAAAGCAGTGCTTGGAGCTCTAAAGACAATGCTTTCAAGTGAAGATCAGCAACAGGAACAGACTGCCGCAAGCTTGTACTACCAGACACAACGTGGGTATGGCTTAGGTGAGCGAAGGCTTGCAGATACGAAGAAGAAATAATTTATTTTTTTATTGCTAGCAAGTGCTCAATTATATCAGTCATTTTCTTTACAAAGATTTCTGCGCGTTCTTGCCACAGGTCTACCTCGACGCCCTTTACGGTTAGGATCTTGCTATGGATGATGTCTTTATGCAATCCAAATACCTGGCGATACCAGCTTACGAACTCAATTTTCATTAACCCTTTATCTACGAATGTCTCTTTCAGCATTTCGGGAACGTGCTCAGGTGATGGGGGTAGTAAGCCGCCCATGATTAATGCCGCTTGTGCGGAGTCGACCATGGCCCAGTAGAGTCCTTCAATTGCTCCTACTTGTGCTGCTCTACTTCGAGCAAGGTGTATTGGCGCTCGCTGTAACGCCTCGTAGACTGCTTCAGGCGTTGAGCTGATGCGACCTTGGATAAGGAGTGCTTTAATGGGATTGAAGAAGCCACCGATGTCGATCAATGCTTCTCCGTAGCGTACAATATTCAGTACTACCGGATCGCCATGGAGCAGATCTTGCCACCACGTTGTAAGCTTGATTGTGTTGATGTGGATATCACGAGCGTAGTGCTTATTTTGTACTAACTTGCCCAGCTCTTCGCGGTACCATGATGTTAGCTCAAGATCCCAGTTGAGCGTTGCATCGTCAATGATTACAATAATGTCAATATCGGAAGCAGCAGTAGCGGTATTTTTTGCTTGTGAGCCAAACAGGACTGTTGCTTTAATAAGCGTGTCAAATCGTTTGTGAACGTTTGCAGCAAAGTCCAGGGCTATATCACGTTCTGTGACGAGCTTAGGCGATGTAAAAGGTTTCTTGGTTATTTTTACCTTTGAGTGTTTTTGTTTAGAATGCATGCTCACCTCTCCTCTAAAGCGCGCTTTTTCTTTTTAAATGTTGTCTATTGTTTGGCTTCTTTGTCTATTCAATGGGATTTCCGGAGACGCGGCTGCGACCCTGAATCTCTCCGCCTAGATCGGTTGGTAATCCTGAGAAGCCTGCGCCATACGTCTGGAAATGCACGTCTGGTAACGTTTTACCATAGCCTGCAAAGTAACCGCCCATTGGGGGTTGCTTCCAGTAGCTACCCATTTGTTGCGGATAGAGCGGTGAGCCGAACGCAGCCATGGTTTCACGGAATGGTGTGGTCTTGAAGTCTGCAAACCAGCCGCCTGTCTCTACGATTTGTTTGATCTTACCGAATTTTTCACCAAATTCTTTTCTCAGGGCTTCTTCATGCGCCTTGATGGGTACGTTTCCCATCCCCATCGGTAGCTCGGTGTGCGCAAGACCAAAGTTATCGGATAAGTGGACATGCTTTACAAATGGTGCAATGGTTTCTGTTTGTTTCTTCAGATCTTTGTCATCATAGCCATACTTGCGAATCATGTTAATATGGCCCACGTCCCACGTGACTCCAATAAGCTCTTTTGCTTTCTTTTCTGCAGCTTTTTCTGACATGCCGTCTTGTACTGCTTTCACAACGAATTTTTTATGTGCAGCTTCTACCAGTTCTTTGATGTCTTCTGCTCGATTAATACCCATACCAGCAGGAGGATTTTCAAGTCCTAAGATCGGCGTGGTTTTACCAAATTGCTTGTATGCGCTAAAGGCGGCATTTGCAAATGTTTCTGATGCTTTTTCAACACCGAAATCTTTGATAAAGCGATACTGTTTAGGCACGCCGTCTTTTGATTCTCCCAAATGATCCAATGAACGTGTTGCTTTCGCAATTTCGTCGATAAATTCCTTAAGCTTATCGGGCGTTTTTTCCTTTAAATTTTCAAGAGAGGGCGCTATTTCTTTGCGTATACTTTGGAGTTTCTCCTTCAGTTCTTCATTATTTTGTTTTTTTGCGTTGTCGTAGGCTTCATTGTAAATTTCCTTTAAAGTTAGATAGGCTGACTCTGCATATCGATCTGCGAAGCCGATCTCATTTACCGCTTGTAATACAACGTCTTTTTTCATATCGCTTCCTAGATCGTTAAGGAAATGTTCAAATTTTTTCGGATTTTCTGTTGAGTATTTGTAGGCTTCAGTTACATTTTTCTTAAAATCAGCATCTCTACTGATTGCTCCTTCTTCATCGCGAATTGCGCTACTACGAACCATGGAAATTCTTGCTTGATCTGCTAATCGTGTTACCTGGCTTAAAGACTCGGACCATTGACGTTTGTTATAATCATCTATTTGTGTTTTTGGATCAGTTGGCTGGTTTTTCCAGTAGTCTTGTTGCTGGCCTGGAATGACGCCAATGCGGCCTGTACGTTCATCGATCACAACAAAGCGTGAGCTGATTTCTTTCATCTTGCCGTCTTCGCCCTTTATTTTAACTTTTGTTGCTGGTTCTGGCAGGCCGTTGCTTGTGTGGAAGGTGATGACAATATTGCCCTTTGGATCCAGTTCATGGCCGCGCTCAATTGAGCTCAATACCTCGCGTTCCACTTGTTTACGCTGCTCTTCATTCCAGCCATTATCATTCCACCCTGTTGCCTCAACGAGTGGTGCATGAAAGGTGAGTTCGGCACCTGCAAGCTTTCTGAGACGGTTAATTTCTTGAAGGTGCTGTTTGGGAATGTAATCTATTAATCCCAGAGGACCCTCGCCTTTTGCAATATTAACTCCTGAAACTTCGATTACTTTTGCGCCTGTGTTCAGCTTATCTGAAACAGCTTTGAGCTGGTTTGCAGTGCGTGGGTCTGTAGTAAATCCAAAGCTACTGGGCTTGAGGTGATATCCAGTGAAGTTATCTGCGTAGCCATCTATTTTTGTTGAGTTATTATAGAATGTATGAGAGTAGTCTGCCATTGCTCTTTGAAGATAGCGATTTATTTAAATGTTCACCACATCTCTCTTTTCTTCTTCTTATCGTCAGCAATACCGGGAGTATAGGTGTCGGCTCTTTTTTTACCTGGATCGAGCGTGTGATCTCGGTTTCTTTCATCTGTTTCTCTACCAAAGACAGGAGTGGTAAACTCTCCTTTTCTTTCTTTTTCTGGCTCATAGGTAAGACTTGCACTGTTTTCAGATGCCGCAGCGTAGGTTGTGTCTGCCCGTTCATTATAGTTTTTTTGTCTGGCGTCATAAGACGTCTTGCGAGTCTCTCTTTGCTCTTCAGTATTCGTTTTGGTCGTAGTAACTTGGCGTTCTTGCGCTGGCACAATACGCTCAAGTACGGGGGCATGGGGTGCCGCTGCTTGAGCTTGCTGTAATAATTGTAGTTGCTCTTCCAGTGTAAGTCGCTGTTGAACTTGTTCTACGGGAGGGGCTGTTGGAAGTTGTATCGAAACACGTAACGGGGTCTCCTTTTTTACCTCTTTGACCTTAACGGGAA
>CAYHLN010000026.1:9137-11837 GCA_964357505.1 Candidatus Woesearchaeota archaeon
GGGAATCTCCTTTACAACAACTTTGGCCATATGTTTCTAGTGAAGACTTCTATTTTTATGCTTCTTTATGGGTAGCTGAACATAGAGTGTGCTCGCTTGTACACATCCTGGATGGTGCGATTCTTGTCTACTGCCTCGAGAATTGCTTGTGAGCGAATGACTTTTTCCCATTCGTCATCTGGGCCGATTCCACGTGAAAGATCTTTTTCCTCATCTTTCTTTTTTTCTGTTTTGAAAAAAGAGCCAAATCCGGAAAAGAGTGTACTAAATGGATTGCTATCTTCCTCACGTGGTTCTACTTTTTTATCTTTTTTGTCCCCGATGAACATTTCAACATCATCTTTGATTTGTGCCAAACTCTCACTGGTTGCACCTTCAATCAGTCCCAAGACGTCACCGAAGTTACTCGTGTCTGCTTCCTTTTTCAGCGTGTCCAGCTCTTCTTGATTGAGGGAGTATGAAGTGAAGTCAATGGTTGTTTTACCACCATATGAATATCCTTGACCAACTCGTTGAGGAAGGCCTCGGAACGTGAAATCTACAACCAATATTGAATAGTACTTTCTTACTCCTGGATGTTTGAAGCTTTTTGGAAGGTTGCCTATTCTGACGTCATCTTCCGGGTCGTACTCGCTTTGTCCAATAAGAGTGAGCTCAAGTAAAACCGTATTGAACGTGCTAACCAGACCTTCATTGGCTTTTGCATTCTGCTCAAGTTTGTTTGCTGCTTTAAGATAGGGAGCTATCCAGCGAGCATAGAGCTGGATATTATTGTACTGGCTCTTGAGATATTGTCGCTCAATCTCGTAACGCTTGCGTAGCTCGATTTCTGATTCTTTTACCCAACGGTTAAACTCTTCTACTCGTTGCTGGACGATGCGCTTTACGCGGTCATTGAGATCAATTTTATCTACCATTTCTGCGGTTTCCGCAATCATAAAGGCATCAATGATGGTTACGTAGTCAAATTGAGCAACGAGGCCTTTGAGGCTGGTGTTACCACGCTTAATATCAACATTATCCATCCAGACTTGCTTCAATGAGTAGTATGCTGAGTCTCGCTTTGCTTTATCGGTAGAATGGAAATCGTTATAGGTTTCAAGACGGGTTCTAAATTCCTTTAGATCATATACGATATTGAGAATCGATTTAAGCACGGTGTTAACGGTGCCGAACATGCTCATTGCTTTTTCTTGCATGGCTGTTGCTTTTTGGCCTAGTTCAGAGAAGTACCCTGAGCCGGGGGCTGCTACGAAGTTATCATTAATTTTATCCACTTTTCTGAAGAGTCGGTACATAAAGTCAATGACCCAGAAGTATAATGGTTCGAGACTTTCGGTCATTGAGTCTGAAACGATGCGGTGCTTTTCAATCGGGTATCGAAGGCCTGGAGCAAGCAGCGGCTTGTACTTTGCATCGTCTAAGATAATTACTTCTTCTGTTTTGAGCGGTTTGGCTTTTCCGAGGGCTGCCTGATAGCCACTCTTCTTTACGATTTCCTTTACTTCTTTCCTGACCTCTGCATCGCAGTACAAATCAGGACTAATTACAGCAATGAGTTTATGAAGGTCAGCCATCTTTTTGCTATCAAGCAGAGGGTTTATTTAAACATTCTTCTCGGTGGATTTATATATTTCTCACACTTTGAGCTAGCATGGGATTATTCAAAAGAGGCGATGTTGTGGACTTGACTGAATGGAAGCGCCGTGGCTTGCTGGAGATGCCTGCTGAAGAGAAGCCGTTAGCGCCGCTTGATAAGTATGGAATGTTGGACTTTACTGCCCTACCTCGACAGGAAGCTCAGACTTCGGTGGCTGATGTGCAGCCGCTCGCGCCAAGTGTTGCACCCACGCTTGATTTCCTGGAGAACCCTTCTTTACTCAGTACGGGTAGCTCGAACGCGCCGCCTCTTGGCCCTCATATTCCGCGCCCCGAGATGAATGAGCTTAAACTCAAGCTGGATGATACTATGTTTAAGCTGGATTTATTACTCGATAAGATTCGAAATATTGAAGTTCGCCTTGGGCTTTCGTAGCTATAGATTGACGATTATTTTTTATAGTGCTTGTTCTCTTCTTTTTTATGGCTGAACGTATTAATGAGATTCTTACTTTTTTAAAAGAAATCGAGAAGCTTAAAACGATTCAACGCGTTAACATTATCTCTAAGGAAGGCAGGCGGGAAAGTGATGCTGAGCATTCGTGGCATTTAGCTATGTTTTTTATTTTGTTTGAAAAAGAACTGCCCCTAGGGTTGGATTTTACAAAGGTTTTGAAGCTTTGCTTGATTCATGATTTGCCGGAGATTTATGCAGGAGATACCTTCGCTTTTGATGCTGTAGCTGTGTCCACCCAGAAAGAGCGAGAATCAAAGGCTGCGGCCGACCTTTTCTCTCTCTTGCCTAGCGACTTACGGGACCATTTTACCGATTTGTGGAATGAGTATGAGGCTGCAGTAACCAAAGAAGCACAATTTGTCAAATCATTTGATAAGATGCAGCCTATTTTGCAGCATCTTTGTACTGAAGGTAAGGCCTGGAAGGAACGCAAAATGCGATATGAACAGGTCGATCATCATAAGCGAACTCATATGACTCATAGTGACTTTACGCTTGACGTCTACGAGCGACTGATGAAAGAGGCAAAAGATAAGGGTTTTCTTTAGAGCTTTCTAGTTGATTTATATACTAATTTCAGCTTT
>CAYHLN010000027.1:0-11680 GCA_964357505.1 Candidatus Woesearchaeota archaeon
AAAAATTAGATAAGAAGTATGCTGAAGTTAATCTTGTTCTAAAACCCCAAAAAGACTTATTCGGACATGCTGATTCGAATGTGATTAGCATTCGGTTAGGGCCGAAGCAAGAGGGCATTGCATTACGAGCGTCTGCGAAGAAGCCAGCTACTATTCAGGAATTGCACCCGATTACGCTTGAGTTTTGCTATAAATGTGAGTTTGGGCCCAATAGTGCCGAAGCCTATGAGCGGCTCTTACAAGATATTCTTGCAGGGGATCAGACGCGCTTTGCTCGATGGGATGAAGTGCGGGAGAGCTGGAAGTTTACTGATGCATTGATTAAGGCTGCGAAGAAATCACCATTGGAATCGTATGTGCCTGGGAGTAGTGGCCCGAGAACAGCTAATACTCTATTGAAAAGCAGATCATGGGTTCAGGTCGACCGAAAGTTCACGATCTAAGTGAGAATCAAGAAATAAATATTTTGATACTCTAGTAGAGATTCTTTCTTTGTATAAATGATAGTACCAAAACGAGTAAGAATGCTGAAAGCGCCATCATCGGTATCGTAATGTAACCGATGTTTGCGGAAAAGGTTTCGCTACATGAGGCACTATAGCCTACCACATTACAGAAGGCGTTACTGCCTGCCATTTGAATGTAATAGTGGGCTGCAGCAATGGCTGCGCCGATGATCGATAGTGTTGTTGTGAAGAGCCAGACCGTCTTTTCGTTTTTCCACAATGCGGCTGCGAAGAGAAATACTTGTGGATACATGAAAATGCGTTGGTACCAGCATAAGAAACAGGGTGCATATCCCATCACGTCTGAATAGTAGAGGCTGCCGAGCATTGCAATAAGAGAGATGATGAAGCCACCGAGTATTGCGTTTTGGTGCAGAAAGTGCAGAAATGCGGAGTGGCGTCGGTCAGTACGCGAGGCAACGTAGATGCTTTCTCCCATCGTCCATAGAATGATACCTTGCGCTATAACGGTAAAAACGACTAAGAACGGGGTGATGAAATCTACCATACCTAAAGTTATTTGGAGAGGTATTTAAAGAAAGCGGTATGAGGGGGTTACAGGATTGTAGGCTCAACTCATCATTCGAGATCATGGGGGTAGTGAAAATAAAGATGTTAAATAATTTACTAAAGTGAACTTCTAGTTTAAGTACCTCCAATTCTTCGATTATAATGGAAAGACGTGCGTTTTCTGGGCTGAAGGTACCAGAAGAGTTTGAACAGCATCTTCGTTCAGACGTGAGTGTTTTGTCCTACTTTTGTAAACCGCACGGATTTTTTCCGAATAATCCGCAGCTACCATTGCTTATTTATCAAAGAGCTTTCTCTTCAGAGAACGATTTCTCATTTTTGAATAAACTTTTTGAGGGAAACTCATGGAGAAAAGACTGGGAATGGACCATCTTTGATTATGCGCACTATCATAGTACGGCGCATGAGTTGCTTACCATCGTGCGTGGAAGTGCCGACTTTCAATTCGAAGGTCCTCAAGGGTTAATACACACTGTTTCGAAAGGAGACGTTATTGCTATTCCTGCAGGCGTTGCGCATCGGTGCGTGGAAGATCGAGATTTATGGGTTGTGGGCGCTTATCCTCGCGGCCAGTCGTGGGATGTTGTACGCGGAGAATCTACTCAAGAACTTCTGGAGGCAGTAGATCGTATTGTCCAGGTCCCGTTGCCTACTGCTGATCCGCTCTATGGTGCTCAAGGACCGATGATGAAGTATTGGTGCAATGGCTCGCGTAAATGACTATTTATACCGGCTCTTTTGATAGATTAGGTGAATGATAAGGAACGAGTCGGGCTCTTCTTAAAAGCTATTGAAGCTATTTTTAGCGGCATGGACCCTAAAACGTTCTGGCCGTTAAATGGGGGGCAGATTGATGCGTATTTTGACGTTGTTGAGGCCCTTGATATGTATGATTTGCTTACTGGTTTAAGGAGAACGCATTCTATTGAAGAGATTGCAATGCTGATGCCTGCGCCCGATATACTGCGTCTTTTCTTGGAGCATAATGCAATCATTGGACTGAAAGTTGCAAAAAAACTGGGTATACGGCAAATCAGCACAGATGAACGAGTAGCTTATCTGGGATTACTGCTGGAGATTCTTGCCTGCAAGGTAAAGGGCGATATCTTTTGCCTTGATGGAAAGAATTTGCTCTTAGATGCGGAAGAAGTTAAGGAGCGAGTCTCTGCTCCTAACTGGGATAATGCTGATGTACAAGCTCAAAAAGATATTGCCTCGCTGATTGTCCACACCAATAACGTTTGCTATAGCTTATATTATGATATATTCATGGCTGGTGGCTTTTATCTGCATGGGCCTTACCATGCTCAAGGTCATTTTGGTCGTGACACTTGCTTAGTTGTGAGGGAATACCATAATCTTTCGCCCAAAGAGTTATGGCCAGGAACTCATTTTTATTGTCGTACCTTAAGAATAGAAGGAATGTATCGGCATCTTGATTTGAAAATAAACTTTGCAAACCATCCCATTTCCACAACCTCTATTGGAGATAAATTGGTTGCGTATCGAGTCTTTGTCGATGGTAAAAAAGCAAGTGATGCCGATCTTAAAGGGCTTATTGATCACGCCATTGTGCTCACGAGCCAGCAAACGAAGCACATTAATGCTCTTCCCGATCTTGATAAGGTGCGTAAGGGCGCGGAGATTGCGTTTTATTTATTCAAGGACTTTCGTGTTGCGTGTGGTAGAGAGTGGCGCGCTCCTGCGGCGATTGAGCACACTATTACTCATTTTGGCGATCGATTCATTAAACAGTTTGCTTATGTTGAAAAGCCATCACTGGAGCATTGGAAACGATTGTTTGATCCACGAGATGATTACTATTGAACCAAACAGATATTTTATTAATATGAATGCTCTGGGAAAATCATGAAAATAGGTTTTGTCGGTCTTGGCAGAATGGGAATGGCTCTAGTGCAGAATTTAATTGATCAAGGACATGAAGTTGTAGCCTATAATCGTTCTCAGGATAAGGTAAAAGAAGCTGAGGCCCATGGTGCGACCGGCGTGGCCTCCTTGAGTGAGATGCTGGATGAGCTGGAGGGCAAACGCGTCGTCTGGCTGATGATTACTGCAAGTGCTGTTGATGGCATACTTGATGAGCTTGAACCGCTTTTACGAAAAGGAGATATTATTATTGAAGGGGGAAATTCTTATTTTGAGCACTCCCAAGCGAGAGCTAAGCGATTTGAGCACAAAGGAATTACGTTTCTGGATTGCGGCACTTCAGGCGGCGTTGAGGGCGCGCGACATGGCGCGTGTATGATGATCGGCGGCTCACGTGAAGGTTTCTCCTTTGTTGAGACGCTCTTTCGAGACACGTGTGTCGATCAAGGATATGCTCATGTTGGGCAGTCTGGCGCAGGACACTTTGTGAAAATGGTGCATAATGGTATTGAGTATGGCATGATGGGTGCTCTGGGTGAGGGCATGCAAGCACTACATGAACAAGAGAAAAAATTAGGTATTGATTTGAAAAACGTCTCAAAAGTATATGCCCATGGTAGTATTGTTGAAGGCAAGCTTTCTAGTTTGCTGGAGCGCGGGCTGAAACGGGATGATTTTGAACAGATTGTAGGTGTTGTACCGAAAGGAGAGACTGAAGAAGAGATGGAAAAGCTTGAGAAGCTGGCAGAGATGTCAATTTTGAAAGAATCTCGCTTGATGCGTGTACGCTCACGCGCAAAGCCAAGCTTTGCAGCTAAAATTATTGCTACGTTGCGAAATGAGTTTGGCGGACACAAGGTCGAGAAGAAATAAGTTTATTAACTTTGTTTAGAAGCAGATATTATGCTTAAGGAATATTTTGAGAAAGCTCTTCTTGAAGCAGATATTAAGATTAATGGGAGCAGACCTTGGGATATTCAAGTTAAAGATGAGAGATTTTACAAAAGAGTTTTTTTACATGGCTCTTTGGGTCTTGGGGACTCTTACATTGATGGATGGTGGGAATGTGAATCTCTTGATGTTTTTTTTACTAAGGCCCTATTAGGGAGAGTTAATAAAAAAATGATTCATAATTTTAATAATTATTCAGAAGTTATAAAGGCTAAATTGATTAATCTACAAAGTCCGTCTAGAGCTTTTCAAGTTGGAAAACATCACTATGATACTGGCAATGATTTTTATGAACTTATGCTTGACAAGAGAATGGTTTATACTTGTGGCTATTGGAAAAATGCGAAAAATTTGGATGAAGCACAAGAGGCGAAATTAGATTTGGTGTGTAAAAAAATCGGATTGAAGAAGGGGCAGAGAATATTGGATATTGGATGTGGTTGGGGAAGTTTTGCTAAATTTGCTGCTGAAAAATATGGGGCTAAAGTTATAGGCATTAATAATTCTGTGGAACAAGCAAAACTTGCAAAAGTGCGATGTAATCTGTTGCCTGTAGAAATATATGTACAGGACTATCGCGAGATAAATGGGAAGTTTGACCATATCATATCGTTAGGTATGTTTGAGCATGTTGGCTATAAGAACTATAAAACTTATCTTGAAGTTGTTCATAGATGTCTAAAAGATGATGGACTTTTCCTTTTGCATACTATGGGACAACGCGATAGTTATCCTAATTTTCATCAGCCTGAATACCATTGGATTATAAGGCGTATTTTTCCTAATGGGATGATGCCTTCTATTAAACAGATTGGCGAGGCTATGGAAAATCTTTTTGTCATGGAAGATTGGCATACTTTTAGAGCAGATTATGATAAAACCATCATGGCTTGGTTCGATAATTTTGATAAAAATTGGCCTAAACTAAAAGATAAATATGGAGAGAGATTTTATAGAATGTGGAAATATGCTTTGATGAGCTTTGCTGGAATGTTTCGTGTTGAAAATCAGTATAACTTATGGCAAATAGTTCTTTCCAAGAATGGAGTTAAAGGCGGATACGAGTCAATTAGATAAAAATTTTATTTAGGATAATCCCAGAAATACCATTTCTCAACACGAAGCCAATCTCTTAGTGGAGTTACTATCGCACATAGAATTATCCAAATTGAAATAAGACACCATACTGCGGGCCATTCATTTGGATTATTCGTGAGAATAAATGCAAGTACCGGTCCAGTTAGTATCCCAATAAGTGAAGTTTTCCAAGATCCGTAGATTAATGGTAAAATAAATGAGGCTATAATGTAATAGGTCATAATGCTAAACCCGCCTATATTATTGAAAGGTAAGCTCCAAGCGAGATGCCAGTTACCTATATAAGAGCAGAGTGCTCTTCCACACAAAGCAGTTCCCTGTGTGCAACTTCCAGCCCATTCAAAAGGGTATATTTTTACAATCAATAGAACTGTTGTAATTGCGGCTAGAGTTAGAACCGGCAAGATTATTTTGCTTCTGACTTTTGTCGGTATAAAATATAATACGAATGCGTTTATAAAGATCGGCTGGAAAACTATATGCATGTAAGATAGAAAAGTTAATAGCTGATTACCTGAAGCGTCACAACTGCCTAAATATAAATAAGTGACTGCTTGAAGAGCCTCCATAAGTGCAAAATAGCCAAGAGGTATCCAGAGAAATTTGCTTTCTTTTTTACGTGCGAGATAAATCGCGAAAGCAAATCCGATTAATGCAAAAAAAGCTGATGCCGTAAAACTCCAACACATGGCAGATTTAAACATCACTCTTTTATATACTTATTTCTAGCCGTTAAGATCGGGTTAAGTCTCTTTCTTAAAACATAACGTTTAAATATACGTTAGAACAATGTTATAACATGGAATTAATCAAGTCGATTGTGAGGGTTGGTAACTCTGCAGGCGTCATCTTGCCGCGAGAATGGCTGCATGGAGAAGCACGCGTTGAGCTAGTAAGGCGTCCAATCGACCCTCAGAGGGAATTGCTTGAGCTGCTTGGGGCTTATTTGCCTTCTGTGCTTGGCGTGTATCTTGTAGGAAGCTATGCGCGTCATGAGCAAACAGTCAAGAGTGATGTTGATGCCCTGATCATAACGAAAGATATTGATAAGAAGTTAAAAGAGGGAAAGTATGAAGTACTGCTCGTCTCTGAAAGAACATTAGAGCGAGAGCTACAGGAGAATGCTCTACCCCTATTGCCTATGCTAAAAGAGGCTCTGCCGATTATGAATGCTCAACTCATTGAGAAATACCAAAAGATGCCACTCACTCGACGCAATGTGCGTTGGCATTTTGAGACAACGCGCTCAGCGCTTAGGGTAGCGAAAGCGTCATTCGCATTAAGTGAAGAGGGCTATATTTCGGATAGAATTATGTATTCACTTGTTTTACGCTTGCGAGAGGCCTCCATTGTAGACGCTCTTATGCGTAACAAAGTAGCTACAACTTCTGGATTGAAAGCGTTGATACGAAAGGTAACGGGCTCGCTTGCTGCTTATGAAGCATATCAACGCTCAAAGGCGGAAGAGAAAGCACAACAACGCGTACCGATCGAGCAAGCAAAAGCACTTTATGACTATCTGGAGCAACAAATAAAGGAGCAGGAACAATGGATCGGAAAAAAAGGCTGAAAAAGATAGAGAGTTTGCAAAAGCAAATACAAAAACATAAAGATAAGATTGCACACTATGAAGGAAAGAATGATGCGTTAGTTGATTACTGGGAGAAAGAGATCGATGGTTTTGAAGAGCAAATTCGTGAAGAAGAGGATAAGCTTGTATGAAGCCAATCTTTATCATTGAGCATCTCGAGCCAAAACTTTGGGAGTGGTGCTTGATTGAATACAAACATATTTCGCGAATTGTTGGTAAAAAGAATGTGTGGTTTACCAATATACGTGATGGGAAGAGTAAGCTCAAGCCCTATGGAGGCGTTTTCGGAGAGTCTGTCCGGACCATGAAGCTTGCGAATGCATGTGTGCTTGATCCTGACGCGAAAGAGCTCTTGAATCCTGTAAATGCCGCACCTTTTCAATATTTCATCTTTGGCGGCATCTTGGGAGAAGAGGGGTTTAATTGGCGTACGAAGAAAGAGCTGACACGGTATTTGGCAAGCATGAAATCATTTCACCTTGGTGATGGGCAGTTTAGCACCGATAATGCAGTCTATGTGACGAAGCAGATTATTGAAGGGCGAACACTTGGTAAGATGCCCTTCTTAGATACGGCCGAAATTGAATTAAAGAAAGGAGAGTCTGTGATTTTGCCTTATCGCTACCCTCTTGTTAAAGGCAAGCCACATATAAGTCGAGAGCTTGTTACGTATCTAAAAAACAAAAAGAGCTTCTAGTCTTGCAGTCTTCCTAGGAGATTCAGTTCATCCATTAGAGTTGCTGGCCTTATCTCTGTAAGTCTCTTTTCCTGATACAGATTAACGCTACCTTGGCGATAGGTATGATAGCCTGGGAT
This sequence comes from Candidatus Woesearchaeota archaeon, assembly GCA_964357505.1. GTDB lineage: Archaea > Nanobdellota > Nanobdellia > Pacearchaeales > GW2011-AR1 > JBBSZK01. Next base: position 7,381 of record CAYHLN010000027.1, read on the forward strand.
CTCTTGCACACTCTTGATGAGCACTTCTCCGTGCTTACCTGCCAGTGCAAAACGCGCTTCTATTGGTACTCCTCCTTCAACTGTGTACTTGATGGTATAGGCTTCCTCATCTCCGGTCATTGTGCCCATTCCCAAAAGAATCGCTTCGTTGAGCCTGCGTTTCACCTCTAAAACCCCAGAAGTTCCAGAAGCCCTTGCCTTGACATCATCAATTGTATAGATTTCTTGTTCGATGAGCGTTGATACTGCTCTACGCGCGAAAGCGCTAATATCTGCCAGGGTAAAGGCGTGTTTTACCATAGGCCTGCACCTATTTGGCGTTTAAAACTCTTTCGACGTGATTTATAATTTGTGCATGGGCTGTGGAGTATTTAGCGAGCGTCGAATTGATCTAACTCTCGTAAATCTTCAGCCGTTAATGGCTCGCCAGTTCTTAGCTTTTGATAAATACCAGCATGATTTTTTTCAACTAATTCTGTGCGATAAATGGTATATCTGTCACTCGCGTCGAAGGCCAATCTCACTCTATCTCCTCTAATGCTTTCTACGCCGACTTTAATTGGAGTTATTCCAACATGCGTAGTGTCAACTATGTACAATTCTTCCCCTTCTTTTCGCGTCAATATAAGCCCGCGTCGCGGCATTAAACTGCTCATAAGAAATATCCTTAAGGACGCCTTATAAGCCTATCTATTTCTCAATAAAGAGTGTTTCTATAGGAAAACGCACTTTTTTGTAGCTTGCAGTTTTGTCTTCTGGAGAACGGTAACCAAGTGTGCAAATAACTGCAGTAGTTAACCCATCTTTTTCGAGTCCAAGAACTTTGTCTACTTGTGGAGCGTCAAATCCCTCCATAGGACAGGCATCTATTTTGAGTAGCGCTGTAGTGGTAAGTAAGTTGCCTAATGCAATGTATGCTTGCTTTTGAGCCCAGGTTATTTTGTGCTCTGGTGAAAGGCCTTGCTCAAAGCCTAACATCATGTTCTTGTACCCGTCAAGACTTTCGGCAGGCAGTGAATGTGTTGAAGCCACTAAATGGATATAGTCCTCAACGTACTTACTTGAAAGAGTGGTGATTGCCGCAAATACGAATACTTCTGATGCTTGCGTGATTTGTGGCTGGTTCCATGCTGCTTCAGCGAGCTTGGCTCGTAATGCAGGCTCCTTTACATGAACAACACGCCACGGTTGTAAGCCAAAAGAGGAGGCGCTTAGACGTACGGCCTCCTTAAGCATTTGGAGATCATGCGGCGCTATTTTCTTAGTAGTATCGAATTGTTTTGTAGCATAACGCCAGTGGAGTGCATCAAGAATTTCTTTTTCGTTCATACCACTCCGATGGCCGAAGGTATTTAAATATATCGTACATGCGATATTTATATCTCCTCTGAATTTATATAGTTTAGAGCATTCTTCTCGGGATGCTGAAAAAAGAACCTGGTAAAAAACTTACTCCAGAACAGCATCATATTTTACGAGAGAAGGGTACCGAGACTCCCTTCACTGGCAAGCTCTTGTATAATAAAGAAGAGGGCGTTTATCGGTGTGCTGGTTGCGATGCGGCGTTGTTTGCTTCGGATGCGAAGTTTGAATCGGGAACAGGCTGGCCGAGCTTTGATAAGCCGATTAAAGTGGGAGCGGTTCGGTATATCAAAGATACCAGTGGAGGAATGGCACGTACTGAGATTATCTGTGCCAATTGTGGCGGGCATTTAGGGCACGTTTTCCATGATGGGCCCACTGAGACAGGAGAACGGTATTGTTTGAATTCGTGTGCCTTAGATTTTAAGAAGGGATCTACTAAGAAAAAATAATTCTTCTTTTAATTATCCATGGATTGGACAGTCGCCGCCGGTCCAATATTCAACTCGTGTGTCTGAGCAGGCTTGGCAGGGATTAACATAGAACTTGACACATGGGCCTTCACAGGAAGCTTCTTGTTCAGCAAACCAGCCGCATACTACTTGCTGAGACTCATCACACTCAATATCGCGGCTATCCGCAGCGCAATAATGGGGCTGTAGAAACTCATCAACACCATCGCTAGGGGACTCTGCTAACGTTGATGATTCTGAGGGAGAAATAACTGTTGTCGGAGCATTAGAAGGATCTTCTTGGCTGTTCGGATCTTGTACGGCGGCGCCATTGAGAGGAAACTGCGAGGATGTTAGCTGTGAAAATGAATCTTTGACTAAGGGGTAAGCAACGAATCCAACAACGATGAGGGCCAGAATGAGAATAATAAGATAAAACTTATTCATTGCACGTTATTTGCGGCGGCGCACCTTGTGACGTGACGGCTTACTGACAGCTTTAGTCGGCATGCGCTGCATGCGCCTAAAGTGTGCACGGTTGTCTTTCATGAAAAGTGTTATCAATCCAAAGATACCAATGATCGTGCCAACTGGAAAGCTGAAGAGCATTAAAATTGATAGGATAATCGCTGGAATCCACGCCCAGTACCTCATTCTCCATAGTCCAATGCCTACTATTAAGGTGATGATTCCAAAGATAACCATTATTATTGAAACAGTCATAATAATACCTTCGCCAGCCTCGCTCCACTCAGCACCCACTTCCTGAATAATGAGATCAGTCATCGGGCCTCCCGCGAAGAGGGTAGCTATCATTACTGAAACGAGTATAAGAATGATTGAAATTACGATAAAGAGAATCGCTAACATTTTCACGAGCACTCTGCTATTCATTTTATTTTATAGATTGTGTTATTTATAAGCGTATCGTAGAAACAAAAGCGTACAGGGAGGGGTTAATAACTTTTGGGATCTCTCCCCGTACAAAAAAAGAGAGACAATTGGGTCTTTAAACCTTTTCATTAAGCTGAACTATCGGTTCTTTCTGCTATGACTTTTTGTCCGGCTATAGGGCTTTTTATTGCGGCATACGCCTTATCGGGGACAACGGTGACCGTTGTCCGCCTTACTACGCCATTGTTATTTATAGAAAGATATCCTTTCAGAACAATGGGGGTGCATTAATAACAAAGCGAACATGTGTGGGCGAATGGTTGCCGCGAAAGTGCGTGCGGCCAAGGCGTCCGGCGGTAGTGGTTTGGTGAAGAATAGACGAGCTGGTCGCCAGATTATGAATACGTAACGTTTTATTTTTCCTTTCTTCTTTCCCTTTCTCTTAGGCAGGCTTTTCTTTTGCTATTGAAGAGGTCATCAATTTTTCCAAGAGGATAGTTGTCAGCGTTATGTCCCCACGCAAGAATTGTGTCTGCTACACGGTGAAGTTCCTGCTCCCATGCCTCCAGTTGGTTAAGGGTAAAGAGGTACTCTTTTGAGGCTCCTAGTTTAAGATAGTGGACGGTCGTTTTTGCGGGGAGTTGTTGCTTTTTCTTGTAGATGAGGAAATTATAGAATAATGCTTGTTGCTCGAATTTTGTATCGCTACTGATACTGTTGCTGGTTTTGTAATCGATTATCACGTGCTGCTTGCTTGCTTTTTCAATGGCTTGCAAGTCAATGATACCTTTTATGCCAATGCTCAGAGAGTCATTTTCTTTTAGCGGAAAACGAATTGTTTCTTCGCACACGTGATCTTCGTGCTGATCAACAAGACTGATTCCGTGCATAAGTGCGCGAAGGTATTCATTTGGATCGAGCAGGCCGCCCCGAGCGTCCCGATGGATATGAAGGTTTTGTTTTTCCCATTGTGAGAGGAGATGGACTGAAGCTTCATCTCGGTCGAATTCTCTTTTAGTATACCGTTCAAGACAGCTATGCACGATATTTCCCGATAGTCCATAACATACGGGAACAGATGTGTCATCGGGAGCCTTGGCAATATGGGTAAGGTAAAAGAGAAAGGGACTTTGGTAAAAGGTGTTGATACTCGAGGGAGATAAGTTCACAGATACCTTTTCTCTTTTTTCACCCCCCATGTGTATTCTTACACGCTGATAGTTAAATACGTTTAGGTGAAAAAGCGATGCTCCTATGCCTATTAAGATACCCTAAATGGCAATTCCAGAGTCTTTGGGATTTTTGTCGTGCTGGTCCATTCTGCCGGCAATAAGGCAATCAAAGCATGGACTGATTTCGCCATTTGCTCTAATTATTCTTCTTTTATCCTGACATTTTTTGCATTCAGGGGTTTTTTCCATATAATTAGTGGTACTCTGAGCTTTTAAAATTTCGTGCATGGAATTATATACGTTTATTCTCTAAAACGCTCGCTACACACTCACGGATGTATAAGATCAGATATACTGCATGGTATCGGCTCTGTTGAAAAAGTCCTCGGGTAAAGGTTAATCTACCCGAGTACTATGTTT
>CAYHLN010000028.1:0-11243 GCA_964357505.1 Candidatus Woesearchaeota archaeon
AAATGAATTTAGTGATAGATTCAAATATTCTTTTTGCAGCCTTATTAAAGGAAAGCGGAACTTCTGATATCTTATTTGAGCATACCCTCTACGCACCAGAATTCATTTTTGAAGAATTTAAAAAATACAAAGATTATCTAAAGAATAAAACCAAGAGAGACGAAAAAGATTTTTCTAAGTTGTTCAGTTTGTTTGAAAGAAATGTGTTCTTAATATCAAAAGAAGAAATTGAGCCTTTCATGAAAGAAGCAGAGAAAATATCTCCAGATTCAAAAGATGCCCCTTATTTAGCCCTTGCTTTAAAATTGGGGTGCAGTTTATGGAGCAATGACAAAGACCTAAAAGAAAAGCAAACTACAGTTCGCGTTTATCTCACCGAAGAACTGATTAAAATATCCGAAAGAGCTTCCTCTTAAAACTACCCATCTTTCGCTTCAGGCTCATCGTCTAAATTATCAACATTACCACTCAAAAACTCAACTCTTAATAAAACTTAGGCTTAGAACTCTTCTTTACTCTCTGGCTCATCATCCAGATTCTCTACATCATCTTCGGCGGCAAATCCTTCTTCCACGGCCTTCTCAGTTATTTCTTCTTCAATTTCCTTTTCTTTTTCAATAATTTTCTCATCATCAATATCTTCGTTCCGTACTTCTTTCAATTTTTCATGACGTCTTTTTGGAAGAGGACGGTGTATACTAATAGGTAAGACCCCTTCATCAAGCTCTCTTTGTGCTATTTTCAAAGGGTCAAAGCGCATCACCTTGAGCTCTTCATCAGAGAATTTTAACAACATGGGTGCATCCATGGCAATTTGCAACGCTCGCGCCCCAATGATGCGTGCGATTTCATATTTAGTAAAGTGTTGCATCATAGCTGTCTATTTAATGAATTTATTAACCTTCTTATGAAGTTCCTCGTACTTCTCAGGGAGAATCTTAGCAATATGTTCAATTTCAGCTTGGGTAAAGGGAGATGCCCAGCCTTTCTGGCATGAGTGAATCATATATTGACCATTCCACTTAGAAATACCAAACGTTACTTTTGCTTCACAAGCCTCTTCCTCTTCTCGTGTAGGGTGCAAGATCAAATTCCCTCCCAGTTTAAAGAAAGTGAACGAAAGGGGCAAATGAGCATGTAACGGTAGCTTTTGCGTTGCATCTTGATCGTAATCAATACGTCCGTCTGCATCAAGGTGTGGCATCATGGCCTGTTTAAGTGCTGCAACGCACGCTAAACTCGAAGCATCAGTTAAACCCCCATCATCATTAATAGGATAGACATCAATGAAGACATTCCATACCCTTTCACCCTGCTTAATAACCAGTTTTTTCAAATCAATCATGCCCGATTCGCGTATCATACGATCAATCAATCGTGGTCCTTCAATACCTTCAAATCCTGGTGGTCCGCTCTCGAATCTAGGTGAGGCGAGCGGCAGCAAGTCTCCAGAGACAATTAAGTTTCCCTTGTCAAGTGAGTCAGGGTAAGGATCTCCCGGAGAGAGTTTGATACCAGCAACAACTTCCGTCTTGCCCATTTTAACGCGTGCACTTCCTTCTGCCTTATTAGAAACATCATAACTAATTTCTACATCTCGCAACTCAAGAAGGCCACGTCCATCAAAGCGCTTTCCTTCAGAAAACATCTGTCGTAAGAATTCACGACTCAAGTTTGAGGTTTCCATTACGCTCATGCGCCTACAACCTCCTTCAAGGCCTTCTTCTGAACTTCATAAATTACTTCGCAAGCTTTACTTGCCATCGTTAATGCTTTCGAGATCAACTCAGGTTGCATCTTACCATCAAGCTGAATTAAAGTGAATTCATTACCGTGAGCAATTTTTGCAAGAGGGAAGTCAGTTGCACCTTCTCCATCTTTAAAGTCTTCTTCTTCCTTATCAACATCTACAACAAGTTCTTTGTCAAGCTTACCCATCGATACCGATGTTACGAGATCTTTCATAGGAATGCCTGCATGAGCAAGTGCCATCGATGCAGCGTTGATGCCTGCAACTCGAGTGCTTGCATCTGCTTGTGGAATATAAATCTGAACATCAATAACGGTGTTTGGGAAATCCTTCAGGTTCAGCACAGGAGACAAGGCCCACTCAATCATTTTAGAAATCTCATTACTTCTTCGTGAAGGTCCTGGTCGCTTTCGGTCAGACACTGAAAAACTCAACAGATCATACGTTACACGCAAAATACCTGTGCTCGGGTCTTGCATATGTTGCGGGTGTAGTTGCCGTGGCCCATAGACTGCAGCAATCGCAACGGTATTTCCGAATGCAAACATGGCGCTACCATCAGCATTAGGAACAATGCCTACTTTTGCCATAATTGGTCGCATTTCATCTACCTTTCGTCCGCTTGTTCGTTTCATTGCCATAGCCCTGCCTCTGCTAATTTCGGTTGGTATGAGAAATAATCGCAGTCAGAGGTATCCATTGTTCGCGAAGGCTCTACCCGAGGGGATGGTTGAATGGTTCCTTCTCGTGGGACGCTCAAGTGAGCCAATGGGACGTCTATAATTCTAATCCTTCTTTGGCCACTATACTCTTGCCTAATAAATCGGTGAGCATCGTTCTTTCCAGCTTCCCCAAGGTAGAGTACCGGTAATTCTCCGAAGGCAGGATCGTCATATTTAATGACATCTCCACCTACAAGTAGAGCAAGATCGGCGTTACTGGTTAACGGGACAATTTGTGTAGTAACCATATTAATTCTTACCGAACCACTCCTCCATGTGATCTGTCAGTCCACCAACGTGAACATTTTCAGCGATATATTCAATAGCTTTACGTGCTCGTATCATTGCTTCAGTCGTTGGTCCGTTAACCCAAACCCATCCGTTTTGCCCAATAGTAATCGCGCAACCTGTTTTATCTTTGATAAGCGTAATCATGCTACCTTCTCTGCCGATAATTCTTGGTACGCGGCTTGGGCTTACATGGAAAATAAAGCCACCCTCAAGCTTACCTAATCCTTTGCCTTGAGTAGTAAGATCAATGCCACGCCCCTTGATAGACCATATTTTTGCAGCCACAATATCGCCGATCGCTAGATACTGATCCATTTCATACTGGTTGATAAAGCGTGGCGATTCAGCAATAGGGAGAAATCCATTACCAGGGCAATCAATATCGACAAGCCACCCATTATGGAGTACATCGATAACACGCCCAAGGACAGCATTGTTACGTCGTGGGACGTACGCACCAGTTAATGGTATAACTCTAACAACGCGTCCAAGCTGTTCTGCAAGTCCAAATCGGCTTGCAACAACATGCTCGCCCTCGCGTCTGACGCCTTCACCAGGTAAATAATCCTCACCAGAAACAATAACTTCACCAGGCACAACTACACTTCGCTTACTTGGCTCATAATGCTCCTCAACAGCCTCGTGGGCTTCGTTAATACTGTTCATGATAATCGTAATGTTTAACAGCGATCGTAATGATTTCTGTTGGCTAAAGCTGTTGAAAGGGCTTTTTAAAGATTTCTACGATGTTTTTCTCGCTAACAGAAGCCTAATCAGAAGCACGGGAATGGTTATTTTCACGAGAGTCGAGTAAGTTGGTTATACTATCGAGAGTGCCGCGATAGGCTACCGAAGCCAACCAGAGCCGATTTTCTCTTTGAGATATAAGTTCAGTGATTTCAAAAGCAGGAAGGGTATACCTTTCTGCAAAAGCCGTGGCGATCGTCCTATTGTTTGCATCCGCAGGCAAGTTCCTTATATCTCCCATCACATAGGCAAGCAACTTTTTCCTAACACGCACAAGCATAGCAATGCCTTCCTCAAGTTCATTAATATCTTTTCCAGATGTTAGTTGACCAAGGTGGTACAATACCATTTCTCTCGTGGAAGGCATACGGTTCCTTCATCTGGACTTATTTAAAGATATCTAGTATCAAGATTATTACTTAAGTTCCTCACTCACAACAGCGCCGTGTGTTACTGAGTTCAACTTGTCATAGAAGTCAAGTTGCATACCAGCAGGTAAGTTCATTATCACCTGTAAGTCCCCGTTAGGAAGCCACTCCTCACTCTCTTTGTGATCTTTCAATAATCCATACACTTGTCCGGAAAATCGAGCAGGAATAGTAAGCTTAACGCGTTTCGTTTCGATCTTAATCGGAATAATGGTTTTGAGCTTACCAACAAATTCAGGGAGTTGTTGTTCTGCCGGTCGGTTATCAACGTTATAATGCACTTCATGCATTCCTTTCTCAATGCGCTCATACGTGTAAGGCCGTCCATGCTGATCAACAGCGTTCCGTACAACGAGATCAATAAGTCGCTTAATACGCGCTTCGCGTTCAGCATCGCGTGCTTCTTGTGGTTTTTGTACTTCTCCGTTTTTAACAATCTGCAATGCGATAGTATAATTGTCAATCGTTCCAAATGCAGCCAGCAATTCAGCTTGTGAGGCTGCATTTCCTTTTTTAGCATCCACGAAAATGCCATTTGAATTAAGCGCTCGGGTAATATCTCCAGTGCCTTGCCGCACCTTCATAGCTTCATCAAAATCCACAGATATCTCAAATTGTTTTCCCTTAGATTTAATACGTGCAATAACAATAGCCATACGAATTCCAAACGGTGTAGTTATTTAAAGGTTACTTTATGTACTTCTTAAGCGCCTCGCCATGCAAACGTATAAGGAATGGCTCCTTAAGTGAAACATGGGCAACATCAAACCGTTCAAGGTCAAAGTTTTTCTCTAGAATTCTCTTAAAGATAGTAAAGAGGAATTTAATGCTTTCATCAATAGTCATATTTTCCTTGAATTCACTTCTCAAGATCTCTTTAATCTGCTCATCATTCTCTCCAATGGCATTCGCACGATAGGAAAAATAATTCCCCGTTACATCAGAAGTATACAAATAAGATCGGGCCTTGCTCACTCCTCCAACCATAAGGGAGACGCCATACGGTCGTAGTCCGCCATACTGGGTAGACATTTGTTTCTTATCGGCAATTGCCTTTATGATGCTAACAGGTTCGACAGGAGTATCATAGGTTACACGATGCTGCTGAGCAATAACTTGTGCTTCATCAATCAACACACGAGCGTCAGAAAGAATTCCAGCAGCAGTTCCAATAACATGACTATCAATTTCAAAGATTTTATTTGCAGAGTCTGGTGTAATCAGTTTATCACGGATGCGCCTGTCTGCAATAAAAACAACACCCTCTTTGCAAACAACTGCAATGCTCGTACTGCCTAAACGAACAGTCTTTTCAGCATACTCAACTTGTAGTAGGTGCCCATCTGGCGAGAACATGGTTGCCGCGCGGTCATAACCCATTGCCTGGTGCTGCATTTCACTTGGTATTTCCATCTTTTTACTCCTTAGTCGGGCTATGATCAATCGGCTATTTAAGTCTTACGTAATATGCTTTCGTTTTTTGAGCTGTTTTTCAATTCCCTTAAGCGTTCCTGATACTGCAAGAACAGAAATGTCATGTGCCGCAAGCGCAAACGCTGCTCGTATGTTGACAACCGTTTCACGATTTACTGCCACAACGAGTCCTTGCGAGTGTTCAATGAAAACGGGGGAAGCATTTGCCCAGCCCAATAAGCCAATATAATCAATAATCGCTTCCCGTACCTGTCTCTCTGAAGCATGCACAAGCAAGTAACGTCTGTTGAGCCTCAATGTAGAAGAAATCTTAAGCATATCTCGCTCAACAAAGAGACTTATTTATAGTTTTTCAATGAGCTGAAAACCTATTTAAACAGACACCGCCCCATGTAGTTATGTTAGCAATACACGCAATTGGAGGTTATAACGAAGTTGGTAAAAATATGACTGCTCTTGAGTGTGATGACGATGTCATTTTATTTGATGCAGGACTCTATCTGCCGGCTATCGTGGGCGTGGAAGAGCGCGAGAAAATTCCAACAGAAACAGGCATGCGAGCCTTAGGAGCGCTTCCAGATGATTTGCATCTAGATAGAAAAGGATTGCGAGATAAAGTTCGCGCCATTCTGGTATCGCATGCACATCTTGATCACGTGGGTGCAATCCAATACGTCTCTGATCGTTATAATGCTGAAGTCGTGAGCACTCCGTTCACCATTGAAGTACTCAAGAGTTTGATTGAAGATACAAGCCAAAAAATAAGAAGTAAACTCGTTTCAGTGCAGCCAAATGGTTCGTACATTGTGAGGGGCAAACGGGATTACAAAGTAGAGTTCTTGAATATGACTCACTCAACTATTCAAAGCACGATGATTGCAGTTCACACACCCTATGGCGTGGTGATTTACGGTAATGACTATAAGTTTGACAACACGCCAGTCATGGGCGATAAGCCGAATTATCGTCGTCTTAAGGAGCTCTCTAAAATAGGCATTAAGGCCTTAATCGTTGACTGTTTATATGCTGCAGATGAGCGCAAGACTCCATCAGAGAAGATCGCACGCGGTTTGCTTGAAGATGTACTTTTCACTACCGATAATTATAAGTCCGGAATTGTCATAACAACATTCTCCTCACATATCGCCCGACTCAAGTCAATCGTTGAATTTGGAAGAAAGCTTGATAGAGATATTGTTTTTGTCGGACGCAGTCTGAATAAGTATGTACGCGCAGCAGCCAAAGTCAATATGGCTCCTTTTCTGAAGGATATACGTTTGGTTAGCTATCGTAACCAAATGGAAAAGATGCTGCGTCAGGCAACAAAAAACAAAAGCAAATTCATGGTTGTTTGTACAGGTCATCAGGGAGAGCCCGGCTCAATCTTAGACCGCATGGCACGTAATGTACTTCCTTATCAGCTGTCTGCAGATGATCACATTATTTTCTCCTCGAAAACAATCCCTACTCCGGTCAATCAAGCGAATCGACAAGAACTAGAAAAGAAACTTAAGAAGCATCATGTACGCATCTTTGATAATGTACACGTAAGCGGCCACGGCGGCAGAGAAGATTTACGTGATCTTATACGACTTACAAACCCGGAACACGTTATCCCCTCTCATGGCGATACAGAAAAACTACAAGCTGGAGCAAATCTTGCGATTGAGCTGGGCTATAAGCTCAATAAAACGGTTCATATTCTCTTCAACGGACATAAACTCCCCCTGGCATGAGAGAAGATATTATCGGCGGCTTACGTAATGCTCTTGAGAAAGGAGCCTCTCTAGAAGAAGCTATTAAAAGTTTTACCAATGCAGGCTATCCTGAAGCAGAAGTGCGTGAAGCTGCAACTGCAGTGCAGTCAAGTGGTCTTGCTATGACTGCCCTTCCTCAAGTTCCCAAGAAAATAGTCATTCCCTTGGTAAATCTAGGGCAACAGAACGTCCCGTTTGTTAAACAGCAACCAATCGCGCCCCAGAAGCCGGTCATGCAACAACCCCAACAACTTCCTCAGACGAATGTAACGCAGTCTCGTCCAAAACGTAAACTCCACTGGCTTGCAATTATCCTCGTAAGTATTCTACTTCTGTTAGTAGGCATCCTGATTCTTACTGTGCTCTTCCAGGATTCTATTGTTCTTTTCTTGAAGAGAAACTTCTAATGATATATGAGCCTGCTGAAGATTCCTTTCTATTGGCCTCGTGTGTCTCAAAAGAAGTAAAAGGAAAAAGGGTACTTGATCTCTGTACCGGTAGCGGGATCCAAGCCAGCACTGCTCTCAAATATGGTGCAAAAAATGTTCTTGCGGCAGATATCCAAGAGGAAGCAGTTGAATACGTGAGAAAACAAGGGATAACGGCAGTTCGTTCTAACTTGTTTGATAACGTTAAAGGCGAATTTGACGTGATTATCTGCAATCCTCCGTACTTACCGAAAGATAATCGCGAAGATAAGAAAAGCGCCAGGATTACTTCAGGAGGTAGAAAAGGAGACGAGCTTATTCTACGAGTGCTGCGATCTTCTCCCAAACATCTTACACCAAAAGGGTGTGTGCTGCTTGTGGTGTCTTCTATCACCCCTCAGAATCGGATTCGCGTTGCACTAAGAAAAAATTATTTTCTCAAACAGGTTCTCGCAAAACAAAAGCTCTTCATGGAGCAGCTAGAGGTTTGGAAACTAACGCTCGCGCCTCAATAGAAAATACAGTAAACCAATAAGCCCTGCAGCAACAATTGCATTAATGGCATTAAAGAAGGGCAACTCAATAATAGGCTGCGCACAAATCATGGGCTGTTCAGAATCAGTACAGTTAAATTGCAAAGGATTCGTAACTGATCCCGGAATAAATGAAGCTGAAACCGTAATCAGTTGATACCCATTTACACAAGCACTGCGATTATAAGAATAGAGACACGATGACTCAGTTGTTAAATTGCTTTTGAAGATTGTTTTCTTCAGGCTGCACTCATTGAACTGTGCAGTGGCGTTCCATGCACATGCACAATGAACAAGTGATCCATTTATCATGCTACCGCAAGGCGGCTGCATGTTATAGACAGGATCAGTTCTCCAGGCATTATATACATCATTATTACATGCGGGCTCACTGGAATAGTCTGCACATGCGCGCGTGCTTCCTCCAGAAGGCTGATAACATCCATTCCCTCCACAAATAGATCCAGCAGGGCAACAATCATCTTCAGCTCCTGAGCTTGCTCCAGCACACGCGCTTCCATTCTGCGATGTTAACTCGCGCCATAGTTCGTTTCCGTTTGCATCGAGAGCAACAAACTTGGAGCCAGATTCAATACAGGTCCCAATAGTAAATGATTGTCCGCTTTTTGCATTTAATAGTAGCGAGCCATTAGCAAAGGAGTAATCCAAGAAAGCAGTTATTTCTCTTCCCTGTCCATACTGGCCATACAAGTATGAAGTCTGACTTCCGCTTGAACCTCTCAAGGTATAGACGGTATCTCCTTCAGGATTCCATCTGAAACTACTGTTATTTCCGAATCCTTGTTGAGGGTTATCGACTGAAATATTTTGTACGCCAATACAGCTCACCGGAACATTTTCAGTACGAAGCGGACAATTTCCATCAATACATCGTACAACAGGACACGGCGTGTTCGATGTAGATACAGAATAACTTTGGATCCCGCTGAAGTTAGCAAAGAGAAGCCGCGCTCCATCAACAGTAGTCTCGCGTACCACGCTCCGATAAGCAGGAGTATCAATGAATGAAAAACTACCATTGCCACTGAGCACAATGAAAGAAACGCGATTCTCGGCAACATTAGAGGAAATAGGATTCGTAACTTCAAGTACGGCCGTATACAAACCAGGAGTAGCAAACGTATAGATGAAGCTTGATCCACTGCGTTCTATATCTTCGTTGGTAGTAGTTGGGTCAGTGCTTAATGTCCATTCATACACGAGCCCCGGCATAGGTTGGCTCGTGAAGTTTACCGTGGTGCCATTGAAGTAAATGCCACGATGTATTGGCGCAGTAATATTCGCGCTGACAATTGAAGTATACTGCGTATTTGCGCTAACTTCAAGAATTTCTCCCTGAATTAACCCATCATAATCTTCTGCATCGGGAGATGTAATGCGAACATACAAATCCCACGCATTACCTCCAGGGAAGGAGGTAAGATTAGGCACCACCCATGGCACTGTTACGCTGGTGTTTGTCGTTTCCGTAGTGACAAGCGGCAGCCTATCTATAAGATCATCCGCAAAAAAGTCAGTTGACCAAACACTAATGTTAAGGGAAGAAACATTGCTTATTTGTATGAAGAGCTCAACTGGCTCTCCGATCGATGCGTTGGATATTGAGTTATGGGTGACATCGCGCCAGTCACTGCTAATGATGGCCCTTCCCGTAACAGGTTGACCAGACGTTATAAGGTCACCGCTGATGTTGCTCGTGCTTACTCCTTCTAATATTCCGCTGGCATTGAAGTAGAACTCAGGGTCCCCCACCTCGCCGAGAAAGTCATTAACATCCGCAGAATCCATATCTGCTTGAGTAATGGACCATGGAATGGTCGCTAAGCCATTTGCTCCAACCGTCGCATTCAAATTTGCATTGCCTGCTCTAATAGAATCGTCGTTCCCACACGGGGGACTGCCGAAAATACAATCATTTTCATAAATCTCAAAAAGAATTTTCCTACCTGCGACAAAGGTCGTGTCTGCTTGCAATATAACGGTTTGTCCAACAATTGCATTTGCAATCGGGTTTTCTGAATCATCAAACCATCCTACCCCTTGTATCTCTCCCTGAACCGTACAGCTGCTTGGCTCTCCAAGGCAATTCCAACCATTTTCAATCTGACATGTCAAGGAGCAACCATCGTCATCGATTAGGTTGTTGTCATCACATGCATCTACACCACCCTGGAGAATACCATCACCACAGAGCGCGTTGTGACAGGTATTGGTACAGGCATTGTTATTGTTGCTGTCCCCATCATCACACTCTTCAATGCCCTGTTGGATGCCATCCTGGCATACTGCAGTTGCTCTCGACACATGTAGTAGCTGCGCATCTTGTTCAGGTACGGCGCCTTGTATTGTCGTATTGGAGGCAAGCGTTGCGATAAAATAATATTCCGGGTCAGTGAAGCCATCAGCTCTCCACTCCGCATTCCAACCTACTTGAGCAAGATTCAGCCCAGCAATTGCTGCTAAAGGCTGAGGAGTAACGAGTTCATCAGGATTTGGATCTTGGTCGCTCTCATAAATTGCAAATTCGACACGTTCACCGTCGCAGCTTTGAGTGTTCACAAAAAGGCTAACTTGCTGCCCTTCTACCGCATTGTTCACGCTCCAACGAGCATCGGTAAGCGAGCACGGCTCAGCAGTACATACATTCGAACACCCATCTCCATTAAGCAAATTACCATCATCACACTGCTCCCCGGGATTGACTGCACCGTTACCGCAACTAGTACAATCGACAACATTAATTGAACAAGAAGAATCACAGCTTAAGCTGCCGCCGGTAAACCCAAATGAATTACACGTAAGTTCATTCAGATCAGAACCATCACATTCCTCATTTATCAAATCTATCATGTTATTTCCACATCTATTTTCAGTTTGACAACTTGAGGAACACCCATCTCCGCCAAAAATTAAACAATTGGGAAATGCTCCAGAGCACTGAGCATTTGAAGTACAACTTTGTCGTGGACTTCGCGGCATTGGAGGCGGATTCGAAACACAATTTTTACCATCATCACACGTCTCACCAGAATTAAGGATGTTATTCCCGCAAAGCAACGGGTTCTCAAGCTTACAATCCAAATCGCACCCGTCTCCATTAAGCAAATTACCATCATCACACTGCTCATCATC
>CAYHLN010000029.1:0-10583 GCA_964357505.1 Candidatus Woesearchaeota archaeon
ATAAAGACATAATATTAGACGCTGGTTGTGGGGGTGGGGGTAGTGACTTTTGGCGTGCGGATACATTTCAAACAAAAGTTCAAGCCATAAATCTAAGCGAAAATCAAATTAAACTAGCAGAAAAATATGCAAAGAAAAGAGACGTGGAAAAATTGGTCAATTTTTCTTTAATGAATTATTATAAAACTAATTTTCTATCTGGAAGTTTATCCGTTGTCTGGGCACAGGAAAGCCTACCCCATGCAGAAGATAAGTCTAAGTTCCTCAAGGAAGCCTACAGAGTTTTGAAAAAAGGAGGCAGACTGATCACTTCAGATTATTTTTTAGCAAAAAAGGCATATA
Source organism: Candidatus Woesearchaeota archaeon (assembly GCA_964357505.1). GTDB lineage: Archaea > Nanobdellota > Nanobdellia > Pacearchaeales > GW2011-AR1 > JBBSZK01. The sequence continues at coordinate 343 of CAYHLN010000029.1, forward strand.
ACAATAATGAAAGTGAATTATTAACGAAATGGACAGATTCTTGGTCTATGGGGAATTTCATGCAACCTCAAGAATTTATTAATCTGGCAAAAAAAGTAGGTTTCAGAAATGTTATGTATGTTGATACCACAAAATTAATAGAAAAGTCGTTAAAGAGGCTAAGATTGATTAGTTATTGTTGTTATCCCATTGGGTTGATTCTTGAAATTATTGGTCTTCGGAATAAATATCAACGAGAAAATATGCGTTCTCCACTCTATTGTTACGAGGCCTACAGAAGAGGGTTATGGAAGCACGGAATTATTTTTGCTGAAAAATGACGCTATTTATTTCTTAATCTAAATATGACACGCCGCGCCACCATGCCGCTCCGCGTACTTCTGATGGTACTCTTCTGCCTTATAGAAAACACTAGCTTTGGTAATTTCAGTAACAACCTTGCTCGTAAGCTTTCTCTGTAGCTCTTCTTTAGAAGCAAGCGCTTCCTGCTTTTGTTTATCAGAAGTATAAAAAATGGCAGAGCGATATTGTGTTCCAACGTCCGGCCCCTGCCGATTCATCGTTGTCGGATTATGGCTTTTCCAAAACACGCGCAAGAGTTCGCGATAGCTTACTTTCTCAGCATTAAACAAAACACGCACTGCTTCAGCATGGCCCGTCTTGCCGCTACATACTTGTTCATAAGTCGGGTCCCTTGTGCTGCCGCCAGTATAGCCAGACTCAGCACTCATTACTCCAGGAGTTTTAGAAAAAATATACTCAACACTCCAGAAACAACCTGCTGCAAAGATAGCTTCTTCTGTTTTCATCTTGATTTTCGCGATTCAGAATACTTAGGCTTCCATGCCACGAAGCCAAGAGCGACCAAATACAAGAGCCATCCAAGCTTTGGTATGATCAAGCTCAAGCTAAACCATCCAGGGTAGCGAGCTCGCTCAAAGATTCTCCAGTTTGCAATCACAAAGAGTACAAAGACGGCGATCCATCCAAGAATCGGAATCAGTAAGAGGAAAACCCATGCCCAATGGAAGCCTCCAAGTTGCAACACCAAAGCGATGTTAGCAAACGGCATCCACGCAACCCACGGATACTTATGTCTCTGTCGTTGCGCGATAGTATACCACGCAAGCGCGAAATAAATGTAAACTGCAAGGAATACGAGAACCGCGACCACAATACCAATGGCCACAAGCGTTCCTGCAACGCCGCCAAAGAAGGCAGTTGCAAAAGCTGAGTTCATGCCCTCATTCCAAAACGTTTCATTCCAAGCCATAATCTCTAAATGGCTCTTTCCCTTTTAAACTTGTTCATGTTTTCTCATATCTCTGTAGCCTCTTATAGCAGCGCCTGGTACTAAGCTTCATTGGCAATCATCTCTTTGATAAGCTGTTCAACAAAAGCTACTCGTTCACTCACCGAAACGGGCGGAACAACAATAATCTGATGCCCAAGGTGCTGATGAACTTCTTTAAGGGCAGCATGAATAATTCTTGCCTTCTCAACCGTCTCGATGCGCAGCCCATCAAACTCATACGTGGCAGGAAAATCAAGAAACAACACAAGATCATACCAGTGTTCTCGAGCAGCTTCCCACACAGCGTCAGGTACAGCACGCTGATCAGCCAGATAGTATGCAATTCCACAGGCAATGCTCGTATCGCAGAAGACGAGCGGCTTGCCGTACGTTTCTTGGCGCTGCAAGATCTGCTTTCGTAGTACCTCTTGTTGAAATCCATCGCGATCTTCACTCGGAAGCAGCTTCCCTCCCGACGCCCTCTGTTCCAAAATAACGCGCCGAGCCATCTCCGGCAAAACAGGATATCCCTTCTTTTCAAGTGCTTGAATAAGCGAGCTCTTGCCCGTTGACGGCCCTCCAACAAGCGCAATATAGCGAGTCATGTTATCCCAGATCGTACTCCCTTTATATAATTTTCAACCATCACTATCTTTAAAAAAGGAAAAAGCGACAAACACGAATGGGTGGCATTATTGTAATTGATGTTGATGATGCGCTTTTCGATTTTGTTGGTGGCCTGACCAACTATATTGCTCGTGCCCATCCCCGCCTTATGAGAGCGTATAGGGACGCCCACACTATTCCGCTGAGCAGAGAGGCATTTCAAATATATTCACTCGCTCGGACCATCCCCGGAGGTACGCTTGAAATGGAAGAAGAGGTAGTTGGGGGCTTTTATACGTCTGCCGAATTTAGTGAACTTTCCCCGCTGGAAGGAGCTAAAGAATTTGCACAGCGAGCAACCGCGCAGGGATTAGGTATCGTGATAGCAACGAGTCGCCCTGCTGAAATTGAAGCACTTACACGAGCGCAAGTCAGCGGGCTTCTCCCAGACGCACGTATAATCAACTATCATTTTTGCGGAGGCTCAAGCGTGAGCACGAGCCTTACCTGTAAGGGGCAGCTTTGTCGAGAGTATCGAGCGGTTGCATTTATAGATGATAGCGCAACCCATATTGGAGCGTGCAGAAGAAAATCTCCAACCACACGCGCGTTCATGATGAGTCAACCCTGGAATAAATCAGCAAGCGCTCTCGACAGCGCTCGTGCTCATAATTGGGCGTACATTGGTGACGAGCTTCGCCTCTGATTTACCCGAACTTCTTATTATTTTCTTTCGCACGTTGAACAACCGCGCCAACACGCTTTGTCCTTGTTTCTGGACGTTTGGCTCGCTCGATCCATCTGAAGTACATGCGCTTATAAGAAGGTGCAAAAGCAAGGAAACGCTGATGAGCCATCTTATCTTTCCTCAATTCTTTTTCTAAATCAGGTGGCATCTCAGGATTTTTAGCCACGCCAGCATCATGTGTCGGTCTGCTCAAACCTTCTTGGTAGCGCTTAATTCCATGGGGCGACATGCGTCCTTCCGCGAGTAACTTCTTCCCATAGGAGAGCGTGTTATCGCTCCACTTACCCTTGTCGGTACGCTGTGTGAAGCGTATCGCGTAGCACTCATCATCGATACGTTTCACGGTCGTATCAATCCATCCAAAGCAAATCGCCTCATGTAATAGCTCTTGATAGGTTGGAGAAGGCTTACCGGTATGGTTCTTATACCGTATGACTGCAATCTTCTTCTCTTTTAGATGATTTTTTCCCAACCATAGACGCCACACCTGTCTGCTTTTTGGATAAAATGTCTTGCCAAGTTCCATACAATAATAATAACGCCCTCTTCTTAAAATGTTTCGTTCAGCTGCTAGCTTTTCACCGCACAGCAAAGGTAAAATTCAAAGGAAGTCTCAATTTTACTTTTGCATCTAGGTGACTACAAAAGCCTTAAATGTAGTCACCTAAAAATATCTTTCAACGCCTTATACTCTTTAACAAATAAGTCTATAGTTGGCCTTAAATCATGTTTATTTTGATACGCTTGAAGCGAGGCGTAATACTCGATCCTATTCTTTAAATCGATATTAATCGGTGGCAGCTTATTCTTTAGCAAGATATTGTTCAAAAGTATTCTTCCAACACGACCGTTTCCATCTCTAAAGGGATGTATATTTTCGAATTGATCGTGGACAACTGCTGCCAAAATCAAACCAGGATATTTCTTCTTATTTTTTATATACCATACAACCAATTCGTTTAATAAATATAAAACTCGGGATTGCGGAGCACCCTCGTGAACAATTTCTCCTAACTTGTTTTTTACTACAACTTCTTCCCCCTGTTTTCTAAGTTGTCCTGCAAAGCTTTTTGAATTTTTAAAAACAATCTGATGTATTTTCTTAATTAATTCGATGGATAACTCTTCTTTTGTTTTTCTTATATAACTTATCGCCTCGCTTACACCGTATGCCTCGGCAATATCCTGTTTTGATTTTTCTGGCCATTTATCTTCCTCCAGTATATCCTTTACTTCTTGGCTATTGAGTTCACTTCCCTCAATAGCGTTTGTGTTATATGTAAAAAGTTCAGAGAATCGTAACCACTGTTGCTCAGATAAATGGTTTATTTTTACAGGAATTTCTTTCTCTATTTTATTAACAAACGCGATGTCTTTTTCAGATAATTCAAACCTTAATGGATCTTTTATTAGATTATATCTTTCAATTTCCTCTAAAATTAATTGCTTTGATTTCTCTATACGCTCGTCTAGAATAGTTTTATTTAAATCAACTCCTAAAAATTTTCTTGCTTTGCGAACTTTAGATCCTTCTCTAAACGAATGTCCAAGATAGTATTTTGTTTTCTTTCCGACTTTTCTCTTTTCCACATGCATATACTATAATGGGTGACTACATATATAAACATTTCCACTAATCTTGTCTACATACAAATTGGGACACAAAGTAGAGACGCCCAGACCCGGAATCGAACCGGGAAATCCCGAAGGAAATGAGTTTTCGAGACTCACGCAGTACCATTGTGCCATCTGGGCTGTGACAATCCAGGGCGCAGGCTTTTAATGTCTTTTGGCATGCCGAACTGCTGCAATCAGTGATACAACAATGTACGTCACGATCGTCCCAAGGATAAGAATGATCCACGAAACGCCATATGCTTCTTGCTGAGTATGAAAGAATGCGTATCCTGCTGCTGATGCAATCGCCGAACTCGGACACGGCACCGTCACACAACGCACACCCGTATCATACTGAATGAATGGCAGGAAAAGGAGCACAATCATAACGGTCCATACGATCTGATGTGCGCTTGGTCTGAGGAATCCAAACGGGTGATCAATATGATAGGTGCGTGATCGCATCTACTCAAAAGACTCCAGATATATAAAAATGCTTCTAAGAAATCTTTATATATCAACCACACATGATACTCAAGAAAAAGAGATGGACGACGTTCTTCTTGCAGCTGTTCTGGGTGGAGTAGGGGGCTTAACACGCGGTGTTGTCGGCTTACTCAAGGCGCTTTCATTAAGAAGGCGCATTATTTGGAATTATTATCTTATCACCGTGTTGATAGCAATTATCATCGGTGTCTTTACCGGTATTATCTTTAATTTTGATCCACGCATTTCTCTGCTAGCAGGCTATGCAGGTACAGACATTCTTGAAGGCATCTACAAGAGCTTTGCGGTGCAGAAAGTCTACCTGCAGCCAAAGAAGAAATAATGGTAAACCGCGCTCTAGTTCGTTTTATCAAAGAAGGCCGCAAGCGCGGCTTTGATGATTATCAATTACGCGAGCCGCTGCTCAAAGAAGGCTGGGGGGTGCACGAGGTTGAAGAGGCGTTTGCAAGCTTCAAGCAGCCACTCAAATTCAAGAATAAAATTTGCGTCTGGCTGGATAATGATATTCTCAAAATCATTGAGAAGCGTGCTGATCGGAATCTCATGACGGTCGGCGAGCAAGTTGAAGATATCGTCAGAAGGAGTGCAGCCAATATCAAGCACTCGAGCAAGCCGGAAAAGCTGGATGATATGTTCATCACGTTCTTCTCAAGAAAGCGACGCAACTAGTGCTACACCATATGTATATATACAACACTCTCGCTAGATAGATATGTTAGGCTGGGCGTTAGTGTTCTTGATTGTCGCGATTGTTGCAGCAATTCTTGGTTTTGGATTTCTTGCAAGCACTGCTGGATTAATTGCTAAAGTACTCTTCGTGATCTTTATCATTCTGTTCATCATCTCGTTTGTACGCAGAAATACCTAATACCCCCGAGGAGTCAAAAGCGCCAAGCGCGAGATAAAAGAAAGTTAAATCTGCGCGTGTGTTTCTTCAATAGTAATATACTTCTTCCGTGATCGAGCATTTTTCAGCTTAATAGCGCGCCACGATACGCCAAGCTCTCGTGCAAGGAGTGCGATAACGCGCTTATTTGCCTTATTATCTTGTGCAGGCTCAGTAACACAAATTCGATACTCCCCTGATCCAAGTTTCTCTATATGCTCCTTAGGCGAGTTAGGCTTGACGCTAACGGTGATCATAAAAAACAAAAGGTGGGAGGGTATGTAAATGTTGCCAGACTGACAGAGAAAGTTAGTATAATCAAATCTGGCCGTTCTGAATAAATTTCCGCATTGCCTGCTCAAGAATGATTTGGGGAGCAAAACCCTTTCTACTGCATGCTTTCATAAATTCATCAAAAGTAACTTGATCAACCATATAATCTAGCTTTCTCTTTTTTGCACCAGGTGGTGTTGCTGCCATAGTACACACAGATACATGCGCTATTTAAAGTATGGTTTTGTAAAAATCTATCTACTGCCTTTTAGCTCTAATTCGTAAAGCTACAGGGTTTGCAGAGTCCATGTTATGGTAACCGTACAGCCTTCCAACTCCTCGTGGCGTTTCAAAGGTTTCTCCAACAGCACGATCATGAACAACATCTTTACTTTCATCGCGAGTGTAGCTTGGATCGTTTTGATACTTATGCTTCAAAGGAGGACTATCGCCTTCAACAACAGAACCAAGGTAGCGTACTGTTCCTTCGAATCGTTCTTGATGATCGGAAATACCGGTGCCCAAACCGGGGAGCAATATAAGCACAAGATCATCCAACTCGTGAGGAAGAATAATACCCGATTCTCTACCAGTCGCAGGGTTGGTAAAAGTGTGGAGCGGAACGCCTCTCCAATCAAACCCTTGTGCCTCTAACATTCGGGCGAAATAGTTATTCGTTGCAGGGTTGCATCGCGGGTCTGTAGTCATCTTAAAACTCACCAGATCGCTAATATAAATGTTTCTTACTACTTTAGCTAGACGAAATAAGCGAACGCCCGGACCACGCGCGAGAACAAAGTGTCCCAATTTGTTAAAAGATCTTAAAGAAAAGCCTTAACCTCGCCTTCACTTATCTTATTATTTGCATAAGAGTTGATGGTTATTAACCTTTTTGATATATCTCCATTATATAAAACAATAGCAGATATTTTATTATTCTTAAGACTTTCAACTAAATTAACTAGAAAGCCTCTAACAATTTCTCTATCTGGATCACCGTCTTTATAATAATCTCTTAAACACCACGTATCTGCTCTTATAAATAGGATATTGGGCAGAGTGTTAGAGAACTGATCTTCTTTTATTTTATACTTTATTTTTCTATGTAAAGCATTTAACCATGCTTTCCTTTCAGTCTCTGCCAACCTTGAGGGAAAGATCAATTCTGTTTGTAAATCTATTAGAGTGTACTTCGCAGGTAGAGAGAAAAATCTTAAAATTGGGGAAGATTTAACATCACTAATCTTGTTTTTAAGAAAGGATTTAGCAGGCTCTTTATCAGCGTTTTCTACTAAATATTTACCCATTCCTTCAAAATATTTTAAGACATCTTGAGAATTTTCTAAATTTTCAGTTCCAATATTTGCCAGACTTATCAAATCCCATTCTAAGCGTTCAGCGGGAGTATATGTATTAAAGAAGGGATAAAGATTAAGTTTATTGATGGAATCAAGAATTATCTTCTTTGAGGCATCAATATTCAAACCAGTCTCTTCATCCCAAGATAGATTAAATGAATTAACTCTAATAGATAAACGAGTATTGGGCTTTAGGCTTGGATAAATTTCTTTAGCTACTTCTCTAAAAAGTTTTTTCAGTTTATTTTCAGTATCGCCAGTTACGACAGATGTTTGTTCAATGCAGAATTCCTTGTCAGAAGACTTTATTTTGTATTCTGGCTTCTTACCATTGATAACAGGATTATAATCAATATTTTTCGATCCAACTCTTCTAGATAATTCATCGAAAAGAAGGATTTCTGAATACAATGAATAAGAGTGTGCTTCATCTAATGATGCAGCTCTTTTGACTTTTTCTTTATCGATGCCGATTACTTTTAAAATTTCTTCAATATTTGTGAGGATATTATGATAATATTCTGGATTAGAAAAAATAGATTTTGTGTCTTGTGAACACACACAGCTCCAAAAAAATGGATTATCTATTTCAGATGCTGATTCAAACTCCTTAAAATTATTAACAAGTTTAGATATCAGTGGATATTTATCTAAAGCTTTTCTTGCATCGCTAATACATCTATCATTGTACTCTTTTCTATCTTTCTCTCCAGAATATGTTGCAAATGACATTGTTTAAGGTTGTGCTAGTTGCATGATTTTATCTAACTCTTGTCGACACTTAACACATTTTTCTATAAAAGATATGATATTGGCTTCTGTAATCTCTTCCTTTTGAAGAGTTTCTCTAAAATAGCTTAAGAATATCTTTTCTCCTTGCATTCCAGAATAACTTACTTGTCCATGAGCAAATTTATTTCTTTCCTCTATTATTTTATCAAGATCATTAAATAGTTGAGAAAGATCTTGCGCTTTAAAAGACCCTATCTTATTTATTAATTCCTTTAAGAGAACTGACTTTTTCTTAAAGCTCAAGTTAATTATTTTATGCGGGCTATCTTTAGGTAAAAGCTTATTTATTGCCCAGTCTAATCTTTCTTCAACAAAGAGAGAGTTATTTATTATCTGACCTCTCCAATGTTGAAATATTTCATCTCTTTTGAGATTATCCCCTATAATGGTATCTAAGACCTTAACTTCCTGTCCAGCAGGGATTGTCGTTCTACCTTCTATGCGAATTATTCCTAAACCGCTTGTGTGGTGAGATTCACTCATTAGAAAAAGCAGAAATCTTAATATTTAGTTTTTGCTATCTTGCATTAAAATGGCTGATTTGGCTGAATTAGTGCATTAACCATATAGATTTCTTATGTGTTTCTTCTATGAAAATGATGGAACGCCCGGAGCAGGAGTCGAACCTGCTAATCCGTAAGGAAATACGCTCTCCAAGCGTACGCGTTACCGTTCCGCCATCCGGGCATTTTAATGTGAAAAGTATATAATTTATAAATGCAATGATTCAATTAATTTAGATAAGGATTCAATTTTCCTTGTATGATAAAATCCTATTTTTTCTGAATACCTTGCGATATTTGCCTTTCCGAGAATTATTAAAAAGTAATAGGGGTTGTGGTTTTGCCCCTTTTGTTTATAGGGCCCGTATATTTTAGGAAAAATAAGTTCTTCCTCTAATAATTTTTGCAGATTACATAATCCTTTACCATTGATCGATTTTAATTGAATTTGTCTCTTTTTTATATTTACGTAAGCTTCACAATCAAAGAAACATCTTATCCACTCTCTTTTACATTCCTCATTTAACTTATCAGGTATAGTCCAAGTTAAACCCCCATAAGTACCAAGTTTCAATAAGTGTTCACATACTGGCTTGTTGCTTATTTCAACCTTAAAATATCCTCTTCCTTCTGGAACAGTGGACTCGATCTTTTTAATCTTGGGATGAACATTAAACTCATTCTCAAATAATTTAACGACACGCTCCGCTAATTGCAAGTCATCAAGAAAAAATCTTATTTCATAACGAGAATCGTGCTTATCTGATCTGATCCATCCATCTCCAGAAAGATAAGAGGTAATCGCTGCTTTTTCCTTAGAAAAATTATTGCTTAATCTAACGCTAGAATGTATTTTTTTCCAACGGGAAATAGCAACTTTACGATTTCTAGCTGAAAAATCCATGAAAAATAAGTGACGGCATTTATTTATATTTTCCCATTCAGAGAGATACCACTGTCCAACGTCGGCTTATCAAAGGTTGGAAAAGAGGCATTTTAAGCGTTGTGATTAAACAGGTCTGGAATCTGCATGCGGATTCTCATCTGGGTTTTCATCACTATGCATAACCATAATCGCTTCTAGATTTGGGCGTCTGGCGGGAGCGCCATTAAGAAAGAGCCGAGAAAGTGGAGACATGTCGGGCGTCCTCATTTCTCCATTTTGCACAACAGCAGCAAACTCATCAGTTGGCAAGAAGTAGATGCCGGCGATTTTATCCGGCTCCTGTATGTATTTACCAGGGTCTTCAATTGCTTCATCCAACTGCCGAGGGTTGCGTGCACGTGCTAGGAAGCAGGTGCTCAGAATGCTATTGCGACCATTGATAGCGCTTTGAGCGCCAGGGTGCAGTACATCAAGGGGAGTCAGTGCGGAACCAATAATAGAAACAGGAAGTATCGGAACACCGATCTCTTCCGTGCCCTCTTGCACCACACAACTCACGCAATCAATACTTGCAGAGTCTAACCCTTGAAGAGATTCAACTTTTCCTCCTATGAGTGCCTTCCTACCTAACTTATCTCTATTTTCAATAACAATAAACCCCTCTCTTCCCTTATGCCTATGGGGAAGAATAATGTTCGCAACATTCATGCCATATCCAAAAGGCAGCCTGCTGTCGTTACCAGGAACGCGTGCAATCGGAATTTCCATAAA
>CAYHLN010000030.1:0-10416 GCA_964357505.1 Candidatus Woesearchaeota archaeon
CTTGAAGTCGCTTTCTCGTTAGTTGGTCTTGATTATAAAAACCATGTGGTTATTGATGACCGCTTTAAACGACCCGCTGAAGTACCTAGCCTGCTTGGAGATTATACCAAAGCCAAGAACGTGCTTAACTGGGAAACAAAGGTAAAGTTCCATGAATTGGCGGAAATGATGGTGGAAGCAGACATTAAGGAAAAGCTCGAATCAGAAGGCCTCATCCCTATAGAAAATGGTAATACAAAGCCTAAGGGATTCTATATTGAGAAAGCCAAAGAACTACTCGAACAACGCAAAATAATCGCTAATTAATTCAACTAAAATTCATACTTGTGGTCATTTAATTCACTAGAGACAAACGGTTTTTCTGTAAATCCGGCCATTACCGAACCTTTCTTTACCGTAACTCTATGGGCGACTTTTGCAGGTATAAGCAAAACTTCTGCACTTCTTAAAACGTACGTTTCTTCCTCATTAGTCTCTATATCTTTTAGATGAAATGTTGCCTCTCCGTCAAGCATATAGAATACTTCGATGTAGTCATGGTAGTGTCCGGCCAGTGGACGTTCTTCATAGATTTTATAGAATTTAGCTTGAGCCGCTTTAAAATCTCCCAGATCACCATTAAAAGCTACGAGTATTGCCCTTCTTTCATCTTCATGTTCAATTCCTCGTTTCTGGTATATTACTCCTTTTATTCCCAAGGGACAGCCCCGTCATGGTTTTGTCGCACGTATTGCTCAGTAAGTTTATTCATAATTGTCAATCCCAAGGGGCATGTAATCATTAGATAGTAACTAAAAAGAAAGCTTTAAATACCTTATCCCGTCCTCTTTTTATGAATCCAGTTCAGATAGCATTGCCCGTGATGTTGCACGTTGATAATGAAATAGATATTTTCAGGAAAGCTCAAGAGCGTCTCATGAAATTAGGCGATTCGTGCGGAGTTCCTGTCGAGGTAGGGGCTTTTCTTTTATATTTGCCAAGCCATAGCCGCAAACCAGAGAACTTTGCAAAGCAGCTTGCCAATCAGGAAATACATCACCTTCCTATTCGCTTAGCAGAGACAGGTGTGCAGCGTCAGAACAGTCTCTCCTACGCACCAGGGGATCCAACGCACAATGCGAGCATAGCATCTGATCTGGAGTCAACCATGGATCAGGTAGCACGCTTACGTGATCTTGACCCAACTGCTCCTGAGAAATTAGTAGTTGCACCCCATGTAGGCATAATTGCTTTTGATTCAATTCCCCCAGGAGATTTTTCACACCCTGGTTTCTATGCAGTAGGTGATTTTGTTGAGCAAAGGGATGAAATGTATAAACGATCAAAGGCTCGATTTTCAGAGCTAAGCAAGAAAGCTTCAGCTAATGGCTTGCACTTAGCATTAGAAAATGCATATTCAGCAGTTGTAGAAGATGTTGGCCACTGGCAGGGCCAAAAAGGCACCTACGGACTAGAATATCAGGTCTTTAACGACTTACCAAGCCTCAGAGACATTTCAGGAGGACATTTAGTTCTTGACCTAGCCCACTTTGCAGCCATGCAGAATATTCCGGCACGATTTGAGGCGAATAAAGATCTCGTGTCATCTGATTCACTCTTTGCCACCCTCGGCATTAGCTCATGGGACGAATTTCCAGCAAAGGCAGGCCAGCTGGGAGATTATCTTCCACGTGTACGCGGGTTTCATTTCTCCTCTCAAGACGGTCTCGGCATTCGCGTGCCAAAGGCGACGGAAGAAGGAAGAAGGTGGGGAGATGGCACCGGACAAGATCTTACAAGTATGGAAACGTACCATCAGTGCTTGCGGTGGGCACAAGAGAATGCACTTCCAGTAGCAATTGAGGAAGATTATAACATCAAACCACTCACTTTCAATGAGGCAGATGCGTTCCTAGGGCCTATTTTGAGAAGCTACAAATCATAATCAGGCACTAGTGGTTTTCTTCTGGAGAAATAAATTCAATATTTGGATTTATCTTGTGCAGGCCCTCTTTCAGCTGATGCGCAATATTCCATGAGAGGATAAGCGCATAGACCTTATCATATTTTGAAAATATTTCATCGCCAACTATTGGAATTCGAGTAGCGGGCGTATATTTCCCTTTCTTATGCGGAGAGGCATCAGTGACGTAGTCAATGAGCGTGCTATCGAGCCTATAAAAATTCAAGAACGTATTTCCTTTTGCGGCTGCACCGACTGCAATGATTAAATTTCCCTCTTGCTTTAGTTTATGCAGTTTCTGCAGGAACGTGCTTCGCCGCGCGATATTTTCCTGCATGAATTTTTTATAAGTTTCAGTATCAAAAGCACCATAATTCATTTCCTCTTGTATCATTTGTTCTGCTTCCAGAGGGGCTTGTACTATGGCCTCTTTCTTTCGCGCGATCACTCGTAACGACCCCCCATGGTAGTCGACAACTTTCACTGATTGGATCGCCATACCCGCGCGCGCGAGGAGCGCCGCAACAGAACGTACCGTAAAGTAGCTTACATGTTCGTGATAAATCTGATCAAATTTTCCACTTCTGAGGCCAATGAGCCAATAGGGCTGCTCAAAGATAAAGCTTCCTTGCGGACTAAGAAGCGCCGCAGCCGCTTTCGCAAAGTCGACAGGATTATCGGCATGATTAAACACATTATTTGCAATAATCAAATCGGCCTTTCCCGAGCTAGAAAGAATCTGTTCAGCAGTCGCCTTGCCGAATAACCCAACAATGGTCTCAACATTCCTTTCTTTTGCAAGCCTGGCCATGTAGGGCGAAGGCTCTACACCAATTACTCTAGTTCCTCTTTTCAAGAACTGCTCGGCCAAGTAGCCATCATTTGAGCCTGCCTCTACCACGAGCGCGCCCGGCGCAAGATTAAGTTCGCCGTTCACTTCTTCAGCATATGCATCCCAATGGCTTCGAGAGAAGGCAGAATTTGAAGAAGTATAAGAATAATCAATATGCGAATACCGTAATAATGGGTCTGTCTCCCATCGCGTCTGGATATTACCACACGCCTGGCACAGATCACATACTAAGGGATAGAGTATGTCGGGCTCACTGATCTTCGATTCAGGCACAAACGTGTCTGCAAAGGGGTGGCTGCCCAAATGGATTATTTCCTTTAAATCGGTGGATTCACAAATTAAGCATCTATTTCTGAGCATACGAGGACAGAACGGAAGGCGTTTATAAGCCTTATGGGCCAATGTTTTTAAATCACTCTTTCTTGGCGAGCCCATGCCCAGCAAGATTAATAAAAAAATGCTCCTTGCCGCCTGGTCAATCAATAATGTTAATTGGATCATAAATCAGGCATACAATATTCCCCTAAGAAATATTTTCAAAGAAGTGGTTAATTTTGACCCTCAAGAAGAAACGTATAAATATGGCAAGAAAGCCATGAATGAAAGATTCTTAGAAGCCCTAAAGAGAGAGAAACCAGACTACATTCATCTCTTTTTAGTTTGGGACGAGTTTTACCCTGAAACGCTTGTCAAGATAAAAGAAATTCTTCCCAAAGTAAAGATAACTCACTGGAATGGGGATGACGATATTAAATTTGACAATTACACTATTCCTTATTCTTCAGCTATTGATTATCAATTTATCAGCCAGCTACAGTTTACTAAGCGCTATGATGCAGCGCGCCTTCCCTGGTTTGATATGCTAGGGGCCGACACGGCCAAATTTAGGCCACTCAACGTGAGGAAAAAATATGATGTTGCCTTCGTAGGGACGCCAAAAGGCGATCGTCTGAAATATATGCGATTTCTGCTCGAGAAAAAGGTCAATTTTATCATCGGCGGTGCGGGTTGGAACGACTATCCTGAATTCAAGAATCACTATGTCGGCAAGCTAGGTGATGAAGAATTTGTCAAGCTCATCAATGAAACAAAGATCAGTCTTTGTTTCTCACAGAATTTTTTTAGCAGCCCCCATGTATTGGAAAGATCCATGGCGGTCAATGCGTGCAAATCATTTGCCTTAACAGAGTATGTTGAAGGTTATTTTCCTAAATTTACTGAAGGTGTCGATTTTGCAACCTTCAAAAATGAAGATGAGCTTTATGATAAAATTCAATATCATCTAAAGCATGAAAAGGAGCGAGAAAAGATTGCTGAAAAAGCGTACAAAAAAGTAACGAAAAGCTTCTCAAACCAAAAAATGATGTGGAGCGCTTACAAGGCTATTGAAAAAGACAAGCGTCCTTTACATGGGGTTGTTGCAAGAAGGTATCTGGCAGAGCATCCAGTTTATCTGGAGCAGTCAGACTTCAAAAAAGGTGTCGATCACATCAAAATCAAAGTGACTGGTTCTCGATATGTAGGATTCAAGAGCAAGCATAGTGAAATTCTTCCTTACAAAGACTTTTATCAAACCTATACAATGGATATCATAAAAAAGCCTGTTTCTATTTGTGATGCATACCTCTATTCTTCTCTTATTGGCGACTATGCAACACTTTCACTTTATTATGCCCATAATTATATGGTTGACCAAAGCTACGTGCAAGCCAACTTAGACATTTCCCAAATCATGGTTGAAAAGAATTACTTTCTAAACAACATGGCTGCCTTTGCCGAGATGTATAATGGAAAGCCTTTCCCCCTTAATACGAAAGACGTTTCTTTTCTTTCAATGCCGCTTGTTAGGACTAAAAAAATAACTAAAATTCCGGTTCTCAATACAGATCATATCTTTTTTACCTATCTTGACCTTGATCTTATCAAGCTGCGTAACCAGAAAAAGCTTTTTACAGATCTCTTTCTCTATAAATTGATCTTCTATTCATTATTCGTTAACCCACAGCTTCTCAAGCATCTGTTAGTAAATGTATCTAAAAGAAGTAAGCATCCTCGGGCAGTGAAGCTTGCTAAACTCTCAAGCAAGTTATTCAAGCCGACTACACTGGTTAGAAGCGCGTAGTCAATTAATCACATAGCTATGCGTTTGTTTTTCTCTATCTACTTCCGGAGCGCAACTGAGAATGACGCTACCCGCACTTGCATCGATTCTGAGTGCCACTCGCGCAGGAATAAAAAGCCTACTGCCAGTTATCATTTGATACTCCTTCTTTTCACCACTATCAATATCCATAAGGGTGACTTTCGCATATCCAATAAGGCCCAAGAGTTCATCATAGTCTCTCCAGTGGTTTCCAAGTGTAGCTTCTTTTTCAACCCTGACCGCCCGCACCAGACCACAAGAAAAATCCGCCGAACTACCCTTCAATAAAGTTATAATTGATCTATCGGCATTTACACTACTATCAAAGTGAGATTCATATCGGACTCTCTCAATTGCCATAGAAATCGGGATGAAAGGCGATATTTAAAGCTTTCAATGTTGTTCGAGAAAAATTTTCAAACGTGTAATGTCCAACGAAGAGTCAACTGCTCGTTTGACTGGTAATCCCTTGGAGAGTTCGTCCAGAGTTAGTGGGCGAATGTCTGGCCTATATTTCTTTAAAATAGCGTACAAACTCTCTCGTTCCTGCCCGACATTTATTACACCAGTAAATTCACTATCGAGAAGCTTAATAATGATGCCCGCCAGCTCAGGCAACGGAATCTTGGAGCAGAATGCATCAGAGGGGGCGGTATCAAAGGGGATATTATCGGGATCAAAAAAGCTGGTGCGCACGATACAATGGTTGCTTATCACGTTAACGGCACACTCGCCTCCCAGTTTTGTCCAGCCATAATGGGTGAATGGAATCGTCAGATCTTTCTCAGAATAGGGCCCCTTCACACC
Source organism: Candidatus Woesearchaeota archaeon (assembly GCA_964357505.1). Lineage (GTDB taxonomy): Archaea > Nanobdellota > Nanobdellia > Pacearchaeales > GW2011-AR1 > JBBSZK01. The sequence continues at coordinate 5,746 of CAYHLN010000030.1, forward strand.
AGGGTAAACATAGTCTGTCGAAATATAGACGAGCCGGACCCCTCTCTTGAGCGCTGCCTGAATAAGATTGGTTGTTCCTATAAGATTAACCTGTAGGGCGCTGACCGGGTCTTTTTCGCATACAGCAACACTAGCGATCGCGGCACAGTGTATCACTGCGTCAAAATCATGGCGTGCACAATAGGCTTCAACTTGTTCTTTCTTAGTAATGTCCATTTCTAATCGAGTCGGAGCGAGACACACTCTCTTTTGTAAATCTGACGCAAGCAGGGCTTTTCCAAGCTTGCCTGTTGCTCCCGTGATAAGGATTTTACTATAGTTCATGGTGCTCTAGCCGGGAGTGGCTTTATATACATTACTTGTTCGCAGGCGCTTCTGCTCGAGCCCTTACCTTGCTTCTCAGCTTATCTTTTAAGTTCTGAATAATCTCCAGATCATGGCGGTCCAAACATCCGGTAAGAATAATGAGCGCAAAGTAAACGACTGCAAAGATCAGCCCCAGAAGCACCAGGACGGGGCTTGTTACTGGAATGCGCGTGCTAATAAAATAAATCAATAAGGCCGGAACCAGTGAAACAAGTACAATTCGCACAACCTTTCTTCTCATCGGGTAGAATCCATAAGCCTTTTTTACAATAATTGCCGAGCAAAGCGCAAACGCACACCAGGTAATGGTTGTTGCAAGCGCGGCACCCTCAAGTCCGTGCAGAGGCACAAGAATAATATTAAGCACGGCGTTGAGAATAGCAAAGAATGTAAATGCAACAAGCACCGTTTTTGTTTTCCCCCCCATATTCATTAAACCATTGAAAAGGCTCATGAAGCTGGAGAAAAACGCTCCCAGTGCAAGTACTCGTAGTGCGCCAGCAGCCCCGATATAGGTGCTACCAAAGAAGAAGTGAATGATCGCCTCAGGGAAGAGTACAAATGCGATAAAAAGAGGCAGGTTGATTGCAGCAATCCATTTGAATATCTGCTTAGATATTTCCTGAATTGTTTCTGTATTTTTTCGGGCAAGCTCTTTTGATATGATTGGCAGGAAAAGCTGCATAAAGAGATCCTGTGCAATCGTGAAGAGCCCAACCAGTGTAACTGCAGAACCATAGATTCCCACATGAGATGCATCTAAATAGTAACCAAGGAAGAAAGAGTCCGTCCAAACAAAGAGCACCGAAAGTAAGCTCGTAAAGATGAGCGGCCAGGAGAAAGAAAGTGTCTGCCACATAATTTTTTGTCTTTTTTCTTTAGGCACACGCTGCCGATGAAGCGTAGGCCGTATTTTAAACACATAAAAGAGATAGGCTGCAAGGAGGAGCCCAGCAAAAGAAAGCGTATAAGAAAAGAGGATGGCGTTCGTCTTGGACATCACAAAAATGAAGACAACCAGAAGGCCAAGCTTCAACAAGTTGTAAAGAACATTTACAAGGAAAGAAAAAACTCCAATTTTTTCAAATGCTCGGATAACTGAAAGAAAAACCCCTGAAACCACGGACAGCGGTACCGAGAACGCAAGTATCTTCAGGTAGTAGCTCAATTGAGGATCATGAAAAATATGTATTGCAATGAAGTCGGCGCAAAGGAAAAGCACCAAGGCCGAGAGCAGACTGGTGACAAGAGTTATAGCGACACTGGTTTTTACTAGCGTTGAAATTCTTTCAGTCTGTTTCTTTCCCCGGTAAAAAGAAACATAACGTAACACCCCATCAATTAAGCCAAGAGAGGCGAATGCAGAAAAAATAGAAACCATAATAAGTCCGAGAGAAAATAAACCATATACCTCTGGCCCAAGCCCGCGGGCAATGATAATTTTATAAAAATAATTAATGAGTTTTGATAGCACTACTCCGATAAGTACAATAGAAGAAGTACTCACAATAATGTTCAGGTACTTCTTTGTCTCATCTTCTTTTCTCATAATTAGATAGGGCACATTGCGCTTTAAAATAGTTGCCCTATCAGCAACCTTTATTAAAGTTGTTTCCACCCTACATGAAATGGGCACACGCGACATTGTTACCGGCCGATCTACGCGTATACAACGTTTCATCAATATCTTTCCTAAGAGTTTGCGTCTGAGATTCAACCCTCGCCGTTATGCAATAGAAACATTCGTTAAATCAAGCGCTCATGCGACTAAGCCCCATGCGCGTTTGTTGGACGCCGGAGCAGGCCCCTGCCCTTACAAGTACTTGTTTATTCATGCTCACTACGAGGCAACGGATTTTATCGATCCACATGGTTTGCTGAATTTTACTTGTTCATTAGATAAAATTCCTAGAAAAGCAGGTACCTACGATGTAGTGCTTCTTACAGAGGTCCTAGAACATGTAGAGTATCCTCAAAAAGTCATTAACGAGATCAACCGTATTCTCAAAAAAGGGGGTAAGCTTTTTCTCACCACACCACAGCAATACATGCTCCATCAAAAGCCATACAACTTTTACTATTTCACACGTTACGGCCTTGAAAGCCTCTTGAAAAACGCAGGTTTTAAGAGCTATTCAATAAGGTCGATGGGCGGCTATTTCTGGACACTCGGCGATTTAATAAAATTCAACTCTGTGCTTACACAGTACAAGCGTTGGTTCTTTATTTATTATCCGCTAAAGTTGGTCGAGTGGCCTCTAACACAGCTTATCATTCCCTTCATTCTCTTTCATCTTGACTGGCTTGATAAACAGCGTGACTGGACAATGGGCTATACGGTAGAGGCAATTAAGTAGAGAGATAAATTTCTTTCAAACGTCCTTTCTTGATCTTATCGAGGTTGGCCAGGCAGTGAAGGGTGCTTTGAAGAAAATATAAAAGTTTGAGATAGTCACCCTGCGAACGTGTTCGCAAAAGCTGCAAAACACGCAGTAAGAATATTCCTGTTAGGCACCATACAAATCTTAGCTTTTCGCCCACACTATTAAAATTCTTAAAATGCAGATAGAAATGATGTATCTGGTTCATGTACGCAGCCTTTTCAGTAGGGTAACGCTCAACAGCTGAAACGCGATGTATAAGCATGGCACGCGGAGTCATAAACAGACTATCAGGATATTTTTTATAGAGCCGGTAGGTAAAGTCAAAATCTTCAGCAAGGGCATAACGGGAAAGGTTCTCATCAAATTGCAGTTCATCGAAAATTTCTTTCTTAAATGCCATATTAAAACCAGGCATCCACATAGCTCGGATAGTATGCGTTAGCTGATCAGGATAGACTGCGCCATAAGCCGAAAGGACTTTGGCGCAATTCTCATCAACGTGCTCAATAAAAAAAAGATTTCGTAACTTTTTTTCTACCCTGCTCATGCTTCTCTCTGGAGAGAAATAATAACCTGCAACTCCCTTTGCTTCAGCATACTCATTAAAGACATCTAAAAGTGCAGCAAAATAGCCAGAGTCCAGCGAAACATCATCATCAAGAAAGAGAACAATTCGGCAGCCTCGTGAAGCATACTTAGCACCTATATTCCGCGCTCGTGTTAATGAAGGAATCTTTGAATAATAATACCGTATTTTTTTGCTTTTTAAAGAGGCTATTGCTTTTTTTACTTCCCCATTGGTACTTTGGTCAACAATAATAACTTCCCCTATTCTTGGTAGCTGACCGCTAAATGACTTAATAGTATCCCTCAGATCATCTGCCCGATTGTACGTCGGTATGATGACTGAGATGTCTTTCAGCTCGTACATAAGCTGAGCTCCAAAGGATTATTTAAATAGTTTATCGTAGCCTTAGCTTCATGAAGATTCTTGAGCTAACAAGCTATTCTGCAGGAGGCTGTGGCGTTTTCGCTCGAGTCAGGGAAGAGGCACGTCTGCTTGTTGAGGGAGGATATGAGGTCCGTATTTTCTCCTCGAACCTGGAGAAAGGTACCGACAAGAGAGTAGCTGGCAGTGACCAGGTTGGCAACATTTCTATCAAGCGATTTCCAGCGTTCAAGCTTGGAGGAGATAGTTTCATGTACTGGCTTAACGCTGATGCTGAAAAAGCCATTCGGGAGTTCAAACCAGACGTCATTATCGCACACTCCTACCGGCACCTCCACACGACAAGGGCTCTCAAAATTGCTAGAGCAATTGGTGCAAAAGTCTTTCTCGTGACGCATGCACCATTTGATCGAAACTCCACGCGCTCGCTATTTGCACGCGTTGCAGTTTATCTTTATGACACTCTCATCGGTTCAAGGACAATTAACCTTTTTGATAAAGTGCTTGCGATCACACACTGGGAGATCCCCTATCTTAAAAAACTCGGTCTAAAACCTGCCAAGCTCATCTATATGCCGAATGGTATACGATTAGCTTTCCTTTCTCCAGTTACAAAAATAGCGGGCAAATACTTGCTTTATACGGGCAGGCTCTCACCTATTAAGCAGCTTGAGACTCCCATCCGCGCTCTTTCATTCTTAAGAGAAAAAAGTCTCATGCTGAAACTCTTCGGCCCAGCAGAGAAAGAATATCTGTTCTATCTTAAGAACATTGCTCGCTCATATCATGTAGATGACCGAGTTATCTTTCATGACGCAAGCTATGGCGCCAAGGAGCAGCTTCGCGAATTGAACGCCGCACAGTTATTCATTTTACCTTCTAAAAGTGAAGGCATGCCACAGGTATTAATTGAAGCTATGGCACGCGGAAAGATAGTGCTTGCGAGTGACAATAAGGGTAATGCAGATATTA
>CAYHLN010000031.1:0-10394 GCA_964357505.1 Candidatus Woesearchaeota archaeon
AAAACATAGTACTCGGGTAGATTAACCTTTACCCGAGGACTTTTTCAACAGAGCCCTGTTGATTCATAATCGAAAACACATTATATGGTGCAGCCAGGTGTGGGGCGGAGGAAGAAAGATTAACTGATTAGATTACCGTTATTTTTTAGCGAGCTTCCAGAGAGTATTGAAATAACTTAGAAATGAATCTCTAATCTTCCTATTATTTATCAGAATGCCTATTGGGTTCTTTTCCAAAAGAAAAAAAACAACTGCTGAGGTGGTGATCCCAATTTCAAATGGAGCAATTGTATTAAAATACTTAATATCGAAATTTTTACCAAATTCTTTAATATACAACTCGGACTCTTTCTTTGTTCCTATATTTCCAATAGCGCGTATCTTAATCTTTTTTTGATAAAGTTGCTTGTCTGCCTTTGAAAAAAATTCCACTGCTTTTTCAATATCCTCTCCAGGGGTGGCCCCCAGGATGTAATAGGTATCTTCTTTTTTAAGATCGTTTATGATAAAATTAAAGATACTTTTCATACCACTCCATCCCCTGAATAACTGGACCTCGGTAAGATAATTTATATGATTCTTAAAAAGCTGGTTATATGTTCTTTCAAACTCTTTTTTTTGGTCGTTTATCACTTTGATTTTTTCATCAAATAGAGCAAGAATATTTGTTGGTTGAACCGGAACATAATGCTTGATACTATTTTGTATAAATGAAGAAACCAGGCCTTTTTGTATTAGTCTGTCAAGAACCTCATACACCTTTGAGGATAAGACTCCGGACTCCCTTACTATCGGGGTTTTTGTCCCAACCCTAAGGGCTAAAAGTGCTTTGTAAACTTTAATTTCGTTTTCTGTGAGTCCGAAAGTTTCAAACAGATTATTCATGGTAGTCCCTTAAAGGGACACTCTTATTTAAATATTGGGTATTGCCGCGGAGGCTATGGAAAACATAGAATGCCTTAAACTGAGATTGAGGGAAATAGCTATTGCTACATTAGAATCTCCAGAGCATAAGAAAGACTTTGAATGCTTGCTCAACAAGTTTAGACTGTCTCGAGAAGAAATAATTGAAACAATCTTAAAGTACACTTTTGCAAAAGAATTCAGTAATGAAGATTATAGTTCAATGAATATGAGGTTTGTTTTATATCTTCACAACGTTATACCCTATAGCTACCATCAGCAAAGACAATCACTTATTCTCTCTTATTTAAACAAATGTCGTGGTTCTATAATTGATATGGGTTTTGGTGTCCCCCAGCAATATGTGTTTGATTTGCTCGAGAATGATAAATTCAATATAACGCTCGCAGATAAAGATGAAGCAGCCATATTTTTTGCTAAAGCCCTTTTCAAAACTAAGAATTCCAGAAGCAATAAAATACAATATAAGCTCATTGACATGAATAAAGAGCTCCCTGGCAAATACGACACTTACCTTTTTCTTGATTCTATTGAACATATTGATGACTCACGGGGTTATCTAAAAAAGACAGTTGAATTAGCTGACAAACACTCGCAATTTATCTTTGCCTTGCCCATAACTGATAAAGATAGTAAGAGGGGCATGCACTCAATAGAATGGAGAACAGACTCTCATGCCCTTAATTGGCTGCAAGACTGCGGGTTGGTTATTGAAGAACATAAGTCAATCATTCCTAATAAAGAAGTTGATTTTTTTGCTTTTATTGATGGCAAGCGTTTCCATAACCTTATTGTAAGATGTGGTAAAAAAAATTAATTATGGAAAAATCACTCGACTTTCTCTGCTAAGGGTACCTTAACAACATCAGCAACTTTATCGCCTTCCTTGAGGCGGACGATGTGTACGCCTTGCGTGGCTCTGCCCATGACGCGCAAGTCTTTCATACTCACACGGACGATCATGCCCTTGGTTGTGGTGATGATGATTGAGTCAGAGTTATCAACTGAAAGTGAGGCTACAACCGGGCCAGTTTTATCTGAAATTGCTAGATTGATTACGCCTTTTGCGCCTCTTGATGTACGACGATACTCTTCAAGATCAGAGCGCTTGCCCAGACCCTTTTGTGATACTGTCAGAATAGTTGTTTTACCATCTAATGGAAGATCTTCCATGGAGACGACTTCATCACCCTTACTCAACTCTGCGCCCTTCACCCCGTAGCTGGCGCGGCCCATTGGGCGCACTTCATCTGTGTTGAAGCGAACTGCTTGGCCTTTACTTGTACACATCAGTACCTCTTGCTTATCGGTTACGCGAACAATATTGATGATTGAGTCAGTCCCATCTGCAGGTAAGTTCATTATTCTCACTCCGGTGTTTCGTGGCTTTGCAAGGTCTTTGACAGGAAGCTTCTTGATCATACCGAGCTTGGTAGCGAACATCAAATAGCCATTGTCGAAGTCTTTTAGTGGCATCATCTGCGCTATTTTTTCATCGCGTAAATCAAGCAAGTTGACTATGGCCTTACCACGACCTTGACGATCTGCAGCGGGTACATCATTTGCTTTAAGCCAATAGACTCGGCCGCGCGTAGTGAATAGCAAGAGATAATCGTGCGTTGAACATGGCACCATACTACGAACGAAGTCTTCTTCCTTCAAGTCGGCTCCAGTGACGCCAGCGCCTCCTCTGCGTTGCTCGCGATATGTGGCGACATCAACACGCTTGAAGTAGCCTCCTTCAGTTAACATGACCACGACATCTTTCTTCTCAATCAAGTCTTTTTCGGAGAGCTCTGCAATGCGCTTCAATACGTCTGTGCGGCGCTCGTCACCATGCTTCTTCTTGAGCTCTAAAACTTCACGCTTGATAACGCCTAAGATCTCTTGTTCGCTTCCTAAAATCTTTTTCAAATGATCAATTGTTTCTTTTAGTTGGCGCTCTTCTTCCTTGAGCTTGCCATCTTCTAGCTTTGTAATCTGCTGCAGGCGTATTTCAAGTACTGCTTTTGCTTGTCGTGTTGTTAGACCGAAACGCTTCATTAACCCTTCATGGGCAACCTGGGCATTTTCAGACTTTTTGATGAACTCGACGATTTCATCAATTTTCTTAAGTGCAATCAATAAGCCAAGAACAAGCTCAAGTCGATCTTCCGCTTTCTTAAGTTCGAACGCGCTACGATTGCGAACGACTGTCTTGCGATAACGAACGTACTGTTCAACAATTTCTTTCAGATTGAGAATGCGTGGCTTGCCTGCAACTAAGGCAAGCATGTTTGCGTCGAATGTATCTTGTAGACGTGTAAGTGTATAGAGTTTATTAAGCGTAAACTTAGGCGTCGCGTCCTTCTTGAGCTCGATGACGATACGAACTTTACCTTTGGCAGACTCATCACGCAAGTCAGAGACGTCAGGAAGTTTCTTTTCGGTTGCTAGCTTAGCGATTTCTTTTACCAGATCTGCTTTGTTTACCATGTACGGAATTTCAGTTACTATTATTGAAGTTCTGCCTTTATGCTCTTCCGTCGTACTTTTACCACGCATAACTATACGCCCTTTGCCTACGCGATACATTTCCTTGATACCTTCACCACTGACGGAACCTCCGGTTGGGAAGTCTGGGCCAGTAACTATTTCCATTAAAGAATCGATAGTTATATCTGGTTTATTTATGTAAGAAATAATTGCGTCGCAAACTTCAGTTAGATTATGGGGAGGCATGTTTGTGGCCATACCTACTGCAATACCCGTAGCGCCGTTAATTAAGAGATTGGGAAGAAGTCCTGGAAGTGTGGCTGGCTCTTTTAAAGAATTATCATAGTTTGGATTCATGACTACTGTATCTTTATCAATATCTGCTAAAAGTTCGCCAGAGATTTTGCTTAATTTTGCTTCTGTATAACGGTCTGCTGCTGCATTGTCCCCATCTCTTGAACCGAAATTTCCTTGACCATGAACAAGAGGATAACGTAACGAGAAATCTTGAGCCATACGAACTAAAGAGTCATAGATAGCGAGATTTCCATGAGGATGAAACTTACCCATGGTGTCTCCGACTATACGAGCGGACTTGACTGTTGGCTTACTTGGGTCTAGCCCTAGAGAATGCATAGTCCATAATATTCTTCTATGAACTGGCTTGAGCCCATCTTCAACTGCCGGCAAAGCACGGTCTACTATTACTGACATTGCGTAGTCAATAAAAGACTGCTCCATTTCTTCAACTATTTCTGTGCCTGCAACGCCTTTCTCATCTCCGATTTGAGTTTTTGCACGACGCTCTTTTTCCATAGCTTCTAGCTGTTCGTCTATTTTATCTTCTTTATCTGCCATTAGATATCTACATTAGCCTCCGCTGCTTTTTCGATAATAAAATTCTTTCTTGGCTCAACGTCTGAGCCCATTAAAATAGAGAACACGTGATCTGCTTTTACAGCATCTTCAACGATGACTTTATTGAGCAAGCGGTTCTTGGGATCCATTGTCGTTTCCCAGAGCTGTTCAGGATTCATTTCCCCTAGACCCTTGAAACGCTGAATTGTGACGTTGTCACCCATGGTTGTTATCAGTTTTTTGAGTTCTTCTTCTGAATAAACATAATAGTCTTTGCGCTTGCGGACCTTGAAGAGCGGCGAGACTGCAATATAGAGATTGCCGTTTTCTATTATTGGCTTCATGAAGCGATAGAAGAAAGTTAAAAGAAGAGTGCGGATGTGAGCGCCATCAACATCTGCATCAGTCATTATTATTATTTTACTGTAACGTAGTTTTTCTAAATTGAATTGGTCGCCTACTCCTGTACCGATTGCGGTGATAAGATTTGCTATTTCTTCGCTCGAAAATACCTTTGCCACATTGGCTTTCTCCACATTCAAAATCTTGCCCTTAAGCGGAAGAATGGCTTGGAATTCTTTATTACGTGCTTGTTTTGCGCTGTTATGGACAAAAATACCGGATGCAAGCGCAAAATTGTGCGTATTTGGAACTTCTATATCATAAACATCAATTTTCTGACTAAGAAACTCTATTTTTCTTATTTTATGATTATAATTTTGAACTGCTTCAAGCATCAATTCCCTATCGCCATCGAAGAAACGAGAGCAAAAAGTATTGAGTGAAAGAATAGAGTGATTCTTATTTTCGATACGGGCTTTTTCAAAATTATCTAGCGTCTTCTCTTGCTCGAGCGCCTTCTTCATAAACGAAATAGTCTTATTATAATAAGTTTTGTCGTAAGATTGTTTTCTCCTTTTTCTGAACTCTTGGGTCCATTGTGCTTTAGTCTTTTGTTTTCTCCACTCAATAAGTCCTTGATTATCCCATTGTTTTTTTGCTATCTCTGAGACAATTTGTCGTGCATCGGGATTATTGGTAAAGAATTTCTTTACTCGCTCTGAAGCCTTTTGACGATGCTCCTTGTTATTCCAATATTTTTGCTGTTCGGCATTTAAGCGCTCTTTCGTTTCATTTTGATACGATTCGTTTGAATTGTAAAATGCCGTGAATTTATCTGCCATAAACTGTCTATAACTTTCGTCTTCCCATTGTTTTTTGGCTCGAGCACTTAGCATAGACCTCACTTCTGGGCGCAGCGCCCAAGCGCTCATTTTCTTTCGATATTTGAAATCTTGGTGAGCTAATGCGGCTTTTTCCTTTACATCTTGCCTATGTAAGGTCTGAGTTAAATTCTGTGTATGCACTAAAAGATGTTCCTCTTTAGATAAACGTATTATGTTGGCAGGACTATTATTTCTTTTATTAAAATCAATGTGGTGCCGAGCCTCTCCTTGGCTTTTCGGATACACATTATTTGCTAAGTTATATTCGTCAGCCAGCAGGTGAGTGAAAATCCAATTTTTCTTTTGATCCCAAACCATTTCGTAGCCCTCAATCGTAATTCTGCCTCCCATTTTTGAAATCCTTTTATGAAGGGGCATTAAGGAGTCATGGATGGTCAGATGCTGTGCTTCTTTGTAGGTGCCATCTCTTAGCATAAACTTATGATCTGGAGTGCAAGTAATGTTTTGATCATTATCGAGAGTTATCTCAATTACCTCTGCATCTTTCTTTGTGACTCGAGGGTACATGATTTTTTCAATACCTACATTGCCGTTTTCTTTAATAGTATAACAAAAGTTTTGTTTTCCCAGTTCGGTTTCTTTAACAAGTTCTATGAAAGAAAGATTTCTTCCGTCGGCTAGAGCTACTCGCGTGTCTCCAGAAAAGCAACCACCAGCGGAATCTCCCTCAACAAGATAGAGTTCGGTATCTTCGGAGCTTTTCTTTGAACAATCTGCCAGCTTACCCGGAAGGCCGCCAACGCTAAATGCATTCTTACGGCGCACAAGATCTTTGGCTTTCTTTGCTGCTTCACGAGCTTTTTGAGCTTCGATAGCTTTAGCAACAATGCGACGGGCAATCGGAGGGTTTTCTTCGAAGAACTCTGCAAGCGCCGCAGTTGCAACACGCTCCACTATGCCCTTCACATCAGTATTGCCAAGCTTTGTTTTTGTCTGGCCTTCGAACTGCGGCTCAGGAACTTTTGCGGAGATGATTGCGGTCAAGCCTTCGCGAACATCATCACCCGTCAAGCCTTCATCTTTGGTAAGCTTGTTCTTTTTTGCGTAATCATTGATTGCTTTCGTTAGCGCGCTACGGAATCCGGCAACGTGCGTGCCGCCTTCAACGGTATTAATGGTATTTACGAAGCTGAGGATGTTTTCTTGATAGCCATTATTGTACTGTACTGCGCATTCAATAATGTACGGCTTGTCTTCTTTCATGAAGTAGACCGGCTTGTGCAATGGCTCTTTGGTTTCATTGACCCACTTCACGAATTCGACTATCCCTCCTTCATAGTGGAATGTTTCCTGCTTTTCAGAAATGACATCTTTAAGAATGATTTTGAGACCTTTATTCAGGAAGGCTATCTCGCGGAATCTAGTTTCCAGAACTGAGAAGTCAAACTTGGTCGTTGAGAAAATTTTGTCGTCCGGGAAGAATGTAACTTCTGTGCCTGTTTCTTTCTTATCGACTTCTCCAAGCGTTTTCATCTTATAGAGTGGCTTGCCAATCTCGTACTCTTGAATATATTTTTGACCGCCGCGTTTAACGACGACTTTCATCAGCTTGGAAAGAGCAGCGACAACGCTAATTCCCACTCCATGTAAACCTCCGGAGATAGCATAGCTGCCCTTGTCGAACTTACCGCCTGCGTGGAGTTTGGTGATAACTACTTCCAAAGCAGGAACTTTGTATACGGGATGCGTTTCAACCGGAATACCTCGACCGTTATCCGTGACGGTGACGCTCCCGTCTTTGTTTAGACTCACCACAATCAGATCCGCATGACCGCCCATCGCCTCATCGACTGAGTTATCAACAACTTCATAGACCAGATGATGCAGGCCTGCCTTGCCTGTACTTCCTATGTACATCGCGGGGCGCATGCGAACCCCTTCAAGTCCTTCCAGAACTCGAATATTCTCAGCCTTATACTCTTTATCCACCATAATTCTATTCAAAAAGGGAGTAGCCTTTAAAAACCTTTGCTCAAAAAAAAGTGATTTATCGACGGTAAAAAGACAAAATTATTTATTAGACTTCTTCGTGTGGAATGGATTCGGCTTGTGTTCTTTAGCAGCACGTTTTGCTTTTGTTAAACGATATGCTTCTGTCCATTTCATTTTTCGCTTGTCTCTACCAAGTTTGATATGATTTTTTCGACATTTGTTGGAACAGTAGTAGGCAACAGTTCCATCATTTTTCAAGAGATATGTCCCTTTGAAATCTGCTTGCTCACAACCGCAGAAAATGCATTTGGCCATTAGCTTTGTGCTCCTTTGGTAATATTGCGGCGGATCTTACGTGCTTCAATTTCAGTTTCACGTAGAGTTAAGATATCATTTATTCTCACAGGACCTTTAACATTCCGACGCATTGAACGTTCCTTGTTTCTTCCCTCAAGAATTCGAGCGCGAACTTGTGTGACTTCTCCTCGTGCGCCTGTGCGCCCAAGAATTTCTTCAACTACTGCAGGAACAGGACCTTCATTAGAAAACTTACTTTGTCCGCCTCCCTGTTGCGTTCTATTCTCTCGTTGCTTTTGGGGCTTTGCCATGCTTTGCTCCTGCCTTTGCGTTTGCGAGATCATCAGCTGCATCGCCGGCTTCAATAATTGCGACTGCTGATGTTGCGACTGGAAGGCCAATTGCAGCTCCTAGCTTCTGCTTTGAGTCTACTTCATGACATGGGATTCCTTTTTCCAGACATAATGCAGAAAGATGAGCAACAATTTCCTTAGGAGTAACGTCGGCTGCGTACAAGACGAGTTTTGCTACTCCGCGTTCCACTGCCTTTGTTACTTCGTTGCTTCCCTTATCGACTTTTCCGGTTTTTTTTGCTTTTTCAATAACTGTGTAGAAGTCCATGTGGCCTCCGTATTACCTTCATCGGTTCTATCAAGCCAGAGTTGGGGCTTTATAAATGTTTTTATGAACTTGACTTATCCGACTAGTATTTCAATAATTTCAGTGTCGGGTATGTCTTCGAAATTGTAGCAGTTCAGCGTTAGATTAGTTCTCTGTGTGATACCTACACCCTCGTTGCCGGATGTGCTTCGGGCCCCGTCCCAGGCCACAAGAGGAGTGCTTGTTGCCGCGCAGCTGACAACATTACTGTTTGAATTCCAAGTAAGCTGAACCGTGCCCCCGCCTACCGGTAAACTTGCCGGTTCCGCCGTATATTGTGTAATCTGTGGGAACGGACAAATAATCCCATATTGTTGGGTATAATTGACTAGCCAGAATCCTCCTTGGACAGGGGGGGCAAGTAGATGATTGTAGTCGAGAGCGGTGACTTGTCCGTCTATGTTTAAGTCGCCACTGTAGATTCCGTTTCTTAAGTATCGGTTACACGTTGCGGCTGAGGGGCCTTCTGGAGTGCCACAACCCAAAGTTGTAGAAAGAACCCATCCCAAGTCAGCGAATTCGACCCTGCTGTTAGCCGTAAAGTCTCCTGGGCAACTATCTGTTCCAAATAGATTAGAATCTGTAATTCCGCCAGCGCTTGTTTGGGCGTAAAATGTAAGGAGATGTATCCCTTCTGGTGCGGTAATCACATTGGTACCGCTGGTACATTGAAGTAAAGAGATTACAGGTCCTGCGTTGAGAGAATAGGAACAAGATTGGAGCGGTACTGAATGTGCGAAAGAAAGAACAATACTACTATTAACAACTAACTCGCCCTCAGCAGGAGAGGTAAGTTGAATCTGCGCTTGTTGGACGACAAAGATTACGTCTCCTCTCGAAACGTAACCCAATTCATCTTCGACAAATACATCTATTTCCTTACTCCCACTGGTATCAAATGAGAGTGGTGCAGTGAAAAGGGTAAAGTTAGTTCCTCCATTCGCTCCGCCTCCCTGCTCATTATTACAGCTTGGAATGGCAATTACCGGGCCGTTGTTAATTCTGTACCAGCACCGCTCTATATCAAAACGTTGTGTAGGTAATGAATTATTGTATGTAATAAAGGATAAATTGAGAGAATTATAAGGCAATGATAACGTTTGGTAATTTGCATCTTCTACCGGTGAGCCAATTTCAACCTTAAATCCACCAAGCAAAAACTCATCTGCTTCATCGGTTTCATTATCACCGTCATTGTCAATTCGATCGCATGTTGCGGGAGTATGACATCTGGAATCGCAGCATCCACCGTCGCATTCCTCCCCAATAAAGGCATCAACTATACCATCACCACAAACGGCTTCAAGACAAGCAATCGGCGGGCGGACTTCATCACATGAGCTAACTTTCGGGTCTATTATTCCTGCGATAGTGAACAATGAAGGAGGAAGATCTATGTCTCCTAGAAGATCGTACGAAAAAGGAAATGATTTTGATTCAAGCTCGTTCAAAGAGATGCCTTCCAACTTGACGGCCGTCCTTTTGCTGTTATCTGAAAATATAAAATTGAGCCCATTGATTGGAGAAGTTCCGGTGCGACGCTCAACACGAACACTGACTAACTCGGCAGAATTATTATATCTGCAACTCTTTGGTTCCAAAACTAGAGAAAAACAGTTTCCAGCAATAGTGCCAATTTCTTCCGAGCTCTCTCCTACAAAAGGACGCACAAACGTCCAGATGAGGCCGATTGCGATAATAGCCATCAGAATGATAAGCACCGTTGTGATAATGGCATTCAGACCTCTTTTTTGCATACCTTTTTCAAGCAATCTTATATTAAAAACTATTGCGTTGCAGGCGCTGTGTGATTTCTTCTGAGTTCATCTCTGATCCATCTTGATGGGTGCTTTTTTATGAGATCACTGATGAGTAGGGAACCGCCCTTGGGGAGCCGATAGCTTGTACTGCGGAGTGCAATATTATCAGTGGCGCCATAACGATTTAACTCTTGTGCTGCATATTTTAGAAAAGGCACGTATCCTGAGTAAAACCACTCGA
>CAYHLN010000032.1:0-10138 GCA_964357505.1 Candidatus Woesearchaeota archaeon
AATTCTTGTTCTGGCATTTGAGTGTGGGTGTGTTTAGTGTTTATAATGTTTATAGTTTTTGAATATAACCTTGTTTTGGTCTGAAGATGTCTCCTGACTTGGAGAGTTGGTTGATGGCATCATCAAGATCATCTTTTGTAAATCCATCGCCAACCTCTTGTTCGAGCTCTTCTAGGGAGATGAGCTTGCCTACTTTAGCTTCAAGTTTACTTATTGCTTCTTTGACTGCAACGATCTTACTGCGCTTGGAGGTTGATATGCCTGTGGTGATTTTGTCGATGTCGAATGATTTGGAGTCTTCATCATACCCTACTTGCATGAGGGAGTTTTTGAGAAGGCGAATTGCTTCACGTGCGTCATTGCGCGTTACTGTGTCGCTTAAGCGCATGCGTGCATGCGCTTCTGATAATCGAATGATTGCTTCTAGCTGTCGTGCAGTTATAGGAATTGGTTTAATGTCTGCGTCGCCACGTACTGATTGGTTTCTGAGAGACACATAAAATGTTTTTATTTCATCTGCAGCTTCATGCGTAAGTTTTGGATTGCGCTTCTGTGCATAGGCAATATATTTTCTTAGAAACTTGGGATCGAGTACATCTCGTATTACTTCTTGCTGGTGCTCTTCGAGAACGTGCGATGCAATTGCTTCATCTTGTATCTTATTAGGGATGTCACGCAGAATGAAGATGACATCAAATCTGCTTAATAGCGCCGGAGAGATATCAATCTGCTGTGGAATGGGGGTGAACGGGTCAAAACGGCCGAGCTTTGGGTTTCCTGCTGCCAGTACGGATGTCTCAGAGCGGAGGGTGGCTTGAATGTTTGCTTTTGAAACCGTGACCGTTTGTTGTTCCATCGCCTCGTGCATCGTGCTACGATCGTTTTCGCTCATCTTTTCGATTTCATCTACGCACACGGTGCCTTTGTTAGCCAACACCATAGCTCCAGCTTCCAATGACCATCCCTTAAGAAATTCGTCTTTCACCACTGCAGCAGTCAGGCCTGCGCCTGTCGTGGCTTTTCCAGAGACGTAGCGGCCTTTGGGCGCTATTGAAGAAATAAACTTTAACGTGACGGATTTTGCAACGCCGGGATCGCCAACAAGCAAGATGTGAATATTACCTCTGGTTTGACCACCATCAGACTTCTTTTTCTTTATTCCTGAGAAGAGTTGTAACATGAGGGCTTCTTTTATGCCTTCAAAGCCATATACACTAGGAGCGATACTTTGTGTGAGGCGCTTGGAGACGTGAGGATCTGCGGCTAGTTCACGAATCTGACGTTCTTCTTCTTCGGTAATGGAGATATCTTCAAATGTTTCTTCCATAGGGATCACGTTATTTGCCTCTACTGCGAGATCAAAGCGCGTTGAAATGGCGCCGGTTTGTAGGGGGACAGGAACTTCTTTCAAGATACCTAAGACACGAATTCTGCTGCCAGGGGTTGTGCGCTCTTCCATGCGTGGATCGACTAGATCTTCCTGTAAGAAGACGTTGATACGCCTCGGCTGTTCGCCGCCGTCCAGCGAATCGGGAGCTTCTTCAATAACGAGACGCTGCGCATCTACCATTACTTTAGAGATAAGCTTGAAGAGGCCTTTACGTCCACAGGAGCAGCGGGCGGGTTCACGAAACTTTTTATCTATCTGTAACACTGAGAGAATTGCACCGCAGGTCGGGCACTCAAAACGTGCATTTACTACTTGAGGGCGGACATCTGATGCTTGACGTACGATGCCTTCGATCCAGATAAACTGATCTAGATGCTTGGCACGAATATTACGTACCTTCTCTTGTATGCTTTGTGGGAGATCGGTGAGGCGGATACGCACGTTCTTTGCGTTGGTAATCCCCATTTCATCTAAGGCATTCTCCATTAATGCTAAGGTATCTTCTGGGGCTTGCAGTACTCTTTCTGAAATGGGGAGTGAGTTTTCTGCAATATCTTTGAATGATATGAAGAAAACGTTTCGGTGCTCGCCCTGGCCTTCCCCAAGTCTCTTTTTATAATCAGTAAAGAAATTCTTTGCTTCCTGCATCAGCTCTTCGTGACCTTTCTTTTGATCCATCTATTTAGGTAGATGAGCGGTTTATATGGTTTATTGTGACCTTATTCTACTGGGAAGCGAAGCATGGCTCCAAGGCCGCTTGCAAGATTGTAGAATTGATCGCCTTCTGGGGTTTCTCTTGAGATGAGGATAACTTCTGAGCCCATTGCTATTGCCTTTCTTTCGAATTCAGCAATTTTCTCCTTTGGCAGGTCTTTTGCTATCAAAAGTTTATCAACTGCCCCTCTTTCAAGAGCAATATTCACTTTTTCCTCACCATATGCTGTTTTTTCTCGGTACTTGCCTAACATCATAAAGAATTTTTCAACTATTTTCTTTTCTTTGATAATTTCTTGTTCTGCAATGTCCTCTTGGGAGGCTTCCACTAATAACTTAAGTCCATGCTCATCAACATATCCGATATCTTTAACGGCAATGACTTTCTCCTTGAGCTTGGTAACGAGATCGCCTTCTTCCAGAAACTCCTCTTTGGTAGGGATTGGGCCGCCTACGAGAATGCCTTTAAGGCGAGGCATGTCGAAGAAGATTTCTTTCATTCCCAAGGCAACTCTTTTGAAAAATTCTTTTGCAAGGCCCTCTGTTATTCTATGGAATCGTTGAGCGCTCTGACCGCCTGCACGCACCTTGCTTGGTACGCCTGAGCTGAACTTGCGAATAACTTCTATCTTTTTTCCTTCTAGGAAACCGATTGTTGCTTCTTGTCGGTCAATTACTAAGAGACCATAGATTTCTTCGTTTTCAAGTATGTCTCGTAGCGGTTGGGTAACGAAGGTCTTATCGCAACGATAGATACGTATCTTAAGTGGCTTCGGAGGTTCGATTGCCCATACCTTGATGTCACTTACTCCTTCCTTCTCTGATACATTTCCTGCAAACACTGCCAGCCCATTTGGAGGGGTTTGTTTTTGAGCTTTCAACGCGCGAACTATGGCTTCTATCGCATCGATGACTGCATGTCGTGTTTGCTTGGATTTGATATTTTCTGCTGTAGAGCGCTCTGCCTCTAGCTGGTTTGTGACTGCATGAATATTGAAACCCGTGGGGATCATGACCGTTACTAGCTCGGTGTGCTGTCCCTTTACTGCTTCAAGCTCTTCAAGTTGTTCTTCCAACTTTAACTTGTCTTTTTCGTCCATTTTTATTTTTACATAAGCAGGTTGATAAGGCTTTGGGTGAATGTACCAACGCTTATGACGTGGCAGTTGATTTATATTTAGGATGAAAGTCGCTTAGCTAGAACTTGATAATACCTTTATTATACTACTTTGCAGTTGTTACTAATACAAAGATTTAAAAGTCTACAGAAAACCTTGTTTTATGGACAATGAAGCAGGTAATAGTCAAAAAACTCATGGGCCTTGGCACTATGATCAGGTAATTGATCAACATCGTGTAGAGCTCGATCTTGCTAGCGAAGCTCACGGAAATGCTGTGTATGATCTGAAGGGAATTGAATCTCAGTTAAGAAATCCAAAAATAGGAGATGCGCTTTCTATCCCGAACTTAGCCAGCCAGAAAGATAGACTCGGTGGAGAGGTTGCTGACTTCTATGCGATGCGCAATGGTATCTCGAAAGAATTAGAGCGCTGCCGCCTTGCTCACCCCTTTCTAATTGGACCGGCAACCTTAGATGCACTTACTGAAGTAAGGCCTGAAAAATGGCAATATATGGAGAATGGACAATTACCCTTTAATGATTTATTTTTTGATTTTCAAGAACCGTGGTCAATTGAACTGCCTTTTGAGGCCGGTAGGGCCGAGGTTGTTGGCCTAAATCTTCATAAACTTGACGATAAGACTCAGAAAATGCACGATCGTTTAAACGAGTCCTTTGGCGTTCTGTCTTCTCCGACCTATGTTGCGGTTGCCCATTATCGTAGCAATAGATTTACACATGACTCTCGTCTGCCCTTTAGGCGTATGAACCTTAGTTTTGAGAGAAAAGTTGATTCTTCTTCCCAGGATCCGTATCTTGATATTTCCGGAGAAATTGGTTTAGAAGAAGGTAAACCCGGAGTTAGGTTCAGGGCTCTTCCAGATAGAGATCTTCTCTTTTATAGGGAACAGGCTTCACTTCAGGCTTATCGCGAATTTGGTAAAAGCGAGGTTGTTACAAAAGAATCTTTTCCTAATATGGTTCCGCTTAGTCAGTTACAGGAGAGCTCTTTCTTTCCTAAAATACCTGGATTGCTTGTAAACATTGTTAATTATATTAATGCCCATAATGTGCAGGTCGTTTCTCGCTCGCGTAGACCAAGAGTAATTCGTACAAATGGCCGATTTATCGAGGAGCCCTCTTCCCGAAGACCGTTCTATCTTATCACTGTTAAATCTGGAGTGGTTGAAGAGGAAAGAGCAGGCTCCCGCTCTTACCAGCTTAATGTGCGAGAAGCGGTTCGAGGGCACGATAGACATTTTCGTAACTCTGATGGAAGCATTCGTTCGGTTACTTGGATTGCTCCCTTTGTTCGCGGCCCAGAGAACGCTCCGTGGCGTGAGACCAGATATGAAGTTGATCATAAGGAACTTGGAGAAAAGATTTTACGGGAGCGACAAATGTATCGCGACTTAAATGCTCTAAGCTAGTTTAGTTATTTACGGCCCGAATAGTGTTTGTTCTTAGTGATGTTTTTTTTTGCATGCGGTACATCCAGGCAAGCACCGTCGCTAAGATCAGCATGAAGAGGAACTCTCCGATAAGGAGATAGTAGGGCGTGCTTGAGCGAGATGTGGGGCTGTCAAGAATTGCTGCCCCGGTTATCGTGTTTTGAGACAGTGATGGCTGTGGAACTTGTTTTACTTTTCCATTGGGATTGATTGTTGCCCAGATTCCAATGCCTGCACTTTTATCCTTCCCATGAAAGATCATAACTCCGTGGTATGCATGCGTATCGGGAGTGGTGATGCACACTCTCACTTGTTGATTACCTTCAGGAATGTTTTCTGGGATATTTGTTTGAATACCCATTTCATCGGAAGTGTACTGATACTCTATCAGTTGTCTGCTCTTTGTCGCGCTCCAGCGTGTTTCGGTTTCTACCGGAGCGTCTGATACTAACGTGATGTCGCGGCAGGCTTGCTCTCCTGGTCGAGCGTTGATGATTATTTCGGTTGGTTCTGCGCTGATCCGATAGGCGCTCGTGTAGGGGATGAGGAGAAGAAGCGCTACCACATACAGGCAACTATTGAGCGGTTGCAATGAATCTAACATCTGCTTGGTGTCCTTGGAGATCGGAGCTTACATCCACATCAGCATCAGACAAGTCGAGCTGCATGTAAAAGTATTTGCTTCTGAAGCCTCCAGAGGTAGGTGCAGAAATGTTGAAGCTCCATTCTCCGATGCGACGGGGAGTGACTGCTTGACCGCCGCTTGTCTTAAACTCCCGGAAATAGAGATTTGTGAAGATGTCGTCTGAGTAGCTTATGAGTGTGGGTGTTACTGTAATTGCTGTTTCGCCTGTGTTATTTACATATATTTTGAGCTCTTCTGATTCACCGTTTTCGTCAACATCTCCAAGATCAATAAAGTCAGGCACTTCTATGGAAATACTTCCGTCCGTATTATTTTCACCCATTTCGCCGAGATCTATAATGTCTGCTTCGATTGTCATTAAGTCGCTGGCTGTTACTACATTAATGGCTATGAGCGCGAGAAAGCTGATGCCTATAGCCATGACAGATATTGTCCTGTTTTGAAACATATTCTTTGTTATACACTATCTAGTATATAGCTTGCATTATATATTATACAGTATATTTAAAGATTTCTCATTCCAAACGGTGAGCTGCAATTAAGTCTTTTTCAAATGCTTTCAGCTCTTTTGGTATTTTGATGCCTTTAATTGGCTCTCGAAGCGAGATACTTTGTTCTTTTTTGGTTTTCCAGACATGGCTATTGAACTCCTCGAGAGCATTAATCGGCTTTTCAGAATCTGTCTTCTTGGCTTTGAATAGGGGCAGGGTTTCAAGAGAGAGCTTAAGTTCTTGCGCGATGACTGACGTAATTTGAGGTACAATCGGGTGCAATAATAGTATGAGTCGTTCAAGCAAGATGTGGAGGGTGAAGTGCGCTGATTCTGATTCTGCTTTAGTGAATGCTTTTTCTTCGTTGTATGCTCTGTTTTTTACTAGCTCGAGGTAGTGTGAAGCGAAGGTGTCCCAGAGAAATTGTCTTAATTTTACTACGGGGCGATTGAAATCATATTTGGCATAGCTTTGGTCTGCATTCAATGAAATGGTATCTAGATACTCAATAAAGAGCGTATCTGTTTTTGTTAGCTTCGCTTTCTTTGGTTTCTTAAACTGGGTTACGAACTTGGTGATGTTGAGTAGCTTGTTTAGCGTCTTGAGTTCTGCTTTGATTCTTTCTCTGGAGCACATGAGGTCTTGTGTGGCTATGTCTCCTTCAATTGCAGACCACAGGCGCAACGCTTCTGCGCCTTCAGTGTTGAGAATTTCTTGAGGATTGATCACGTTACCGAGTGATTTTGACATCTTGCGGCCTTTCTCATCGAGGATGTGCTGGTTGATCCAGACATCTTTGAAGGCAGGCTTGCTCGTCTCGAGGTAACCTCTAAGCAAGGTATAGTAGAGCCAGGTACGGATGATTTCTTTTCCTTGCGGACGAAGTGAGGCCGGATAGGAGCGATTAAAGAATGGTTTATCCTTTCCATACTGTAACATGGCTAGCTCTGATATGGAAGAATCAAACCAGGTATCAAGGACGCGTTCTTCGCCAATCCACTTCTCATGTGGGAAGTCGTGAACTTTCTTGCCTGTATATGTACCATTTTCAAATACTTCTGCATTTTGTGGCACGTGATCTTTCCAGGGTTGGTAGTATTTGCCCGCTGGTGGGAGCGCAATCTTGTTTCCTGATTTCCATAGCGGAATAGGAGTTGCATAGAAGCGGCGGCGAGAGATGGGCCAGTCTATTGATATGGAGTCGATCCAGCGTTCGAGCGTTTCCTTTGAGCTTGCAGGGTAGAAGGTAATTTTATTGCATAGCTCCTTGATGTCATCTTTGAATTCTATTTGTTTCAGATAGAATTCAGGCATCTCGATAAATTCGATCTCCGCACCTGAACGTTCTGCTACGGGCGTATTGTGCGTGATATGTTCTTGCTTCACCACGAGATCGTGTTTTTTTAGCTCTTCAATTATCTTCGTGCGAGCTTCTTTAACCTTGAGTCCTTGAAGGAAGCCTGCTCGCTCGTTCATTGTACCATCTT
This sequence comes from Candidatus Woesearchaeota archaeon, assembly GCA_964357505.1. GTDB lineage: Archaea > Nanobdellota > Nanobdellia > Pacearchaeales > GW2011-AR1 > JBBSZK01. Next base: position 7,300 of record CAYHLN010000032.1, read on the forward strand.
TATTGATCGCTATCATTGGTTTAAGATTAAGCTCGCGGAAGAATTGGATGTCGGTGATGTCTCCAGCAGAACACATCATTACCAATCCCGTGCCTTTGCCTGCTTGAGCAAAGGGATGTTCGTGTATTGGAACTTCTTTTCCGTATAAAGGCGTGATCGCGGTTTTACCTTCTAGTGATGCATAGCGTTTGTCTCCGGGAGCGAAAATAATCATGCCGCAGCTGCAGATCAGTTCAGGGCGTGTTGTTGCTATCGTGATACTTTTGCCTGTTTCTTTGACTTTGAAGGCGATGTGGTTGAAGCTTGACTGAAGCTCCTTGTAATCTATTTCGGAGTCAGCAACGGTTGTTTGGAGCTTTGGATCCCAGTTATTGATGCGTGTATCTTCATAGATTAAGCCTTTTCTGTAGAGTGAAATAAAGGTCGCTTGTGTGAGCGTGCGATATTCTGTGCTATCTGTGGTGTAGACATCACCTATTGCTTTTCCTTGCTTATATGAGTTGAATGAAATGCCAAGGCGTGCGAGCGAATCTATTGACTCGCTTGACGATTCAGCGAGAATTTTTTCACACAGGGCTATGAATTCGTCGCGTTTCATCTTGAAAGGAGAGACATTGAATTTCTTTTCAGCTGCTGTTTCTATTGGCAAGCCATTGCGGTCCAGGCCGAGGGGAAACAATACCTCGTGGCCCTTCATACGTTTGTAGCGAGCGAAGAAGTCCATGTAGCTCATCGTCACGGCATGACCCATGTGGATCGGTGCGTTTACGTAGGGAGGGGGCGTATCGATGCTATAGATTGGCTTCTTTGACTTTGGATTGAAGGTATTTGGCTGGCTTTTCCAATGATTGGTTATCTTTTGCTCGATTTCTATTGACCAGTTTTTAATGTCGGATAGTTTCGGAAGAGGCATACTGTTGCAAGGGATGACGGTGTTAAAAAGCTTAGGGTTTCGCCTGCCCCCTGGTGCCTTGAATATGTTTGCTTGTAATTCTGCAAACGAGGGGTCTTCTATTTTGATGCTGGCAGAGAGAATTTTGTATATTCTTTAAACTTTTTATCCCTTTAGTGCTCTATTCTTAAGCATAGCGCCTTTGTAGTTTAGGATATATTGCAATGCCTGCTCAGGGGTATTGACAACACCATAGAGCGAGTCGTATTGGTCGATAAAGCCCTCATCAGTCATCTTCTTAAAATGAGCTAGTAGATTGTCATAAAAGCCATCTGTATTGATAAAAACTAATGGCTTGGCATGAATGTTGATTAACTTGCTAACAATAACATCTGAGAATTCATCAATCGTACCATGCCCACCCGGAAGACAGATAAATGCATCTGAGCGTGTTATCATTATTGCTTTTCGCTCAGCGAAGTCCTTTGCGTGGACAATTTCATCTCCAGTAGCGTTCAGATGAGAGAATACTTCCGGGAGTACGCCAATTATTCTTCCGTGGTTTTTCTTTATTATTTCAGATAGGAGCGCCATAAGGCCAACATTACTCCCTCCATAAATGGTTGTGTGGTTATTTTTCGCAAGCAATTGGCCGAGCTCTGTTGTCGCCTGTCGATAGACAGAATTAGTTGGGTTTCGTGAGGAGCAAAAGACGCAGATATTCATTTTTATCTGGCTGTGAAATAGTATATAAATATTCGTTTGATTTATCTTTAATGAACAAGAAAGATTACTTCTTGCAGGTTTTCAAGAAAGCTGAGAAGCATTATGGTTTGAGCGATAAGCGTCTTGCTGCTGATGAGTGGAAAGAAGATTGGCAGACGCTGATTGCTACGATTATGAGCGCACAAACGCGAGATGAGGTGACAATACTTGTCGCTGAAGCGCTCTTCACACACTATCCTACGTTGGAGAAATTGGCATCTGCAGATACGAGTGCTGTAAGGCGCATCATTAAGCCAGTTAACTTCAGTCCTAAGAAAGCACGATTTATTGTTGCGACTGCTCGCGTGCTCATCAAGGAGCATGGCGGAAAGGTCCCAGAAACAATTGATGATCTCGTTAAGATGCCTGGCGTCGGGCGGAAGACTGCTAATTTGGTTTTGAGTGAGGTGCATGCCAAGGATGGGATTTGCGTTGACACACATGTACATCGCTTGTCGAACGTTCTTGAGTTCGTCAAGACCAAAACGCCCCACCAGACGGAGCTGGCATTAATGAAGCTTGCACCTAAGAGCTACTGGTCACGAATTAATCGTATTCTGGTTTTATGGGGCAAGGACGTGCCAGGTCGAGATAAGAAGAAGTTGCTCAATGCTCTAACTCCGTAGGAGAAAAGATAGGCAGACAATATATTTTTAAACTAGCACTTTTATTTTAGGGTATGGCACAAGATACACAAGTACGCATGCCCGGCCTGTTCGGTGGGTTAATGCGGTATGACAATGAGTTTGAAAGTACCTTTAGTTTCTCACCTGCTACTGTCGTTGGCTTTGTAATTCTTATTCTTGTGTTTGTGTTCGCATTAAAAATATTCGTACCGGTGGTTGGATAATGAGCAGCTGTAGAGATTTACGGGGGCAGATGGATGACCCTCAGGTACAAGAAGCATTTGGCTTCTTGCTTTCTGGTAAGAAGGGCTATAGGCCCGTGATGGAGCGCAGAGTTGAAGTGAAGAAGTGCCCTCAATGTGCTATTTTGCTTAAGGATGAGGTGAAGTTCTGCCCTGAGTGTGGAACGAAGCTTGGCGTGCCAATTGAGACGCCAAAAACTGTTTAAGATTTCTTTTTAATAATTGGATCGTATCGCCTTTGAAAATAAGGACGCCTACTCCGACTTTAGGGCGTTGAGGTTCCATTGTTTCAGGGTGTGAGAAAGCTATAAATA
>CAYHLN010000033.1:0-8714 GCA_964357505.1 Candidatus Woesearchaeota archaeon
TTGCTCACCTTGAGATTGGACGGCATGAGGGTGCGCACGATCCTGTGCTACTTTATGCTTCTGGAGCGAATACTCAGATTATTGCGTTTGTTGCAGGGAAGTATCGGGTGTTTGGTGAGACGCTTGATATGGGGATTGGGAATTTTATTGATAGCTTTGCACGACATACTGGCATTCCTTTCCCGGGCGGCCCGGTGTTGGAGCAGAAAGCTAAGCAGGGGGGCTACATTGCATTGCCTTACTCCATTAAAGGGATGGATGTGCATTTTTCAGGCATGCTGACTCAACTCAGGCAGCTTTATGACAAAGGAGCACGGGTTGAGGATTTGGCTTTTTCGCTACAAGAGACAGCATTTGCGATGCTTGTAGAGGCTGCTGAACGGGCGCTTGCTCACACAGGAAAGCGTGAGCTCGTGCTTGGTGGCGGTGTAGCCTGCAACGCACGCTTACAGGACATGTGCCGCATTATGTGCAAGGAGCGCCAGGCAACGTTGTTCTGCCCGGCCAAAGAGTTCTTGATCGATAACGCTGGCATGATTGCATTCACGGGAGAGTTGATGATGAAAAATAAGAAGCTATTGTGTAGTTCTGAAGAGATTGATATTAAGCCGCGCGAGCGGACAGATGACGTTGTAGTGAGCTGGCGATAATGGTACTGCTTTAATTTCGTTTTTTATCGTCGGTAGAATGATGGGTATGGCAAATTGGGAGTTTTATTTTGGATTTGATTTTATCGACGAGGCGATAACTATTTAAACCTTATTTGTTTTGTTTATGTAAGTTGGTTTTTGCCGAACTATGATAAAAACGGGGCGATGTTTTTCTTCACTGGTATTGAGCGGTTTGCTTATTGCGAGTTTCTTTTATGTACCATTTGCTGTAGCAGCTGAAGGTGATGTTGTTTATGATTCTGACGTTGCTGGGGTAACACCTGATGACTGGTACTATTTTTTTGATTTTACCCATACTCCGCTGGAAGCTTTGCATGAAGCGGGATTAATGGCACAAGCTGGTGATTACGAGTCGGCACGGATAGCATTGGAGCGTTTTGCCGACGAGGTTGAGCGGCAGCGTATAACTGTTGAAGAAATTAATGTCGAGGGAATTGATATTGAGCGTTTGCAGTCGGATCCTGCGCTGCAACAGTTGTATGAGACGCAGGCTGATTTATTGTACTATGAGCTTTATGTTGATTCAATTCATGCGACACTCGATGAGCAGGGCGGCGCGGGTGCGGTTGTTGAAGAGATTGTGGAAGTGGCAGAAGACTCAATTGTCGATGTTGGAACTGTTGTTGAGGAGCGCGCTGTTGAAGCAATTGAACAGGCGACTGAAACGAGTGGTGTTTCGACGATTGAGGCTGATTTCGCATTTGAGGAAGGGTTAGAGGCAACTGTGGAGCGGCAGTATCCTGGGTCGGGTGAGCGTTTTCGGCAGATAGCAGATATTAGGGATGTTCAGCGATTACAGGAGCAGATTGCTTTGCTTGAAGAGGAGGTCGTGGAACTTGAGGCGTCGGGCGATAGTGAGCGTGCGGATGCTGCACGCAATTTGTTGGATATGGCGCGGGAGCATGGTGTTTATTGTTTACATGCAACAGAATCTGAATTGGGATTAATAGGAGATATTCATCTGAATGCTGCTGAAGGTTTTCTTGCTGATGCGGAGGCGTTAGTTGCAGGAGAGGTTGGCATTAGTGATTTGACTGGCGAACTTGAGCATTCTGCGACGCTGACTGCTGAAGAAATTCAGGCAGAAGTTGAAGCTGGACAAGGAGATGCGACGATATTCTCGGAGCGATATGCACAGCTACGGGAACAGTATGCGGATGATCCTGCTCGATTAGCGGTATTGGGGGCTGAGCAGGAGCGTTTGCAGCGGGCTGAGGAGCTTGGTATGCAACTTTATGATAATGGGGTGATGGAGCAGTGGACTGCGGAGTTGACTGCGGAAGGGCTTAGCGGTAGCGAGCTTGATAGTGCGATTCATCAGCGTTATATTAATGAGTTGGGTTATGTTTATGGTGAGAGCTATGAACCTGCTGGATTGTATGTAATTCCTGCAGAGAGTGTGAATGAGGAGGGGCTTGAAGTTGCTGATATTGGAATGATTGATATTGTTCAGAGCATTGACCCTGTTACTGGAGAGGTGACACAACAAGCTGTTGGATGGTATGCTGGTGCGCCTGTTGAGCTGCAGACTGGAGGTGGCTATCCGTTAGATGTGCCGCTTACTGATCCATCGGGAATTGTCTATACTTTTGGTAGTGAGGGTTATAGTTATACAACGCCAGCAGGAGTTGCCTACGCTGTTGATTATCCGGAAGGGTATGTTGCTTCAACAGATTATGAATATACGTATGGGGACGAGTCTGCTCGCTTTATGACTGAAGAAGGAGACCAGGTCATTTATTCTGCAACCGGCTATGAGGTGACTGATGCACAAGGTGTGGAACTTGTTGAACAGTCTTATACTGAAGAGTCTATTGTCTTTGCTGATGGTAGCACACTTGATAACGAGCCAACTGGTTATGCCCTGACGAATGGCGCTGGCGAATCGTATGTCTATGCTTATAATCCGGAAACACGGAGTTATACTGATATTGCAAACGGGCACGTCTATATTCCCCATAGTGCTTCACATATTACGGGAACGACTTATGACGCAACAAGTGGTACTTATCGTTATACTTATGCTGGTGTTGCTTGGGATTATGCGGGCGATGGAGTCTGGAGTTCTGAAAATGGGCAGTATGTGCAGGTGTCTGTAGTGCCTGCGCCGGTTGGATATGAGGCTGCAGGTGCTTATGCTACCCCCAGTGGAAGGGTCTGGACGTACGATACTGTAACAGGCGCTTGGGCTGAAACAGGAACAAGCAATCAATATGTGGTTGCACCTAATAACCAGTATCGCTATGATGAGCGGACTGGCATGATGCGAGATACTTATGGAATTGAGTTTGTACCCGGGGAGACTACAGATTCACGGCAGGGATCTTGGAGTTATAATACTGCAGACGGGCAATGGGTCAGCGCTGAGACTCAAGATAGATATGATTCTGCAACTGGAGTTGTAACGCATCCTGATGGTACAACTTATAGGCCTGAACAGCGTGCTGCGGAGCAGGGTGAGAATAGATGCTATGGGTGTTATTATCAGGGAGAAGCCGAATCGGGGGAGCAGAATTGGCAGACTTATACTTATGATTATGGGAGCCATTATGCGCAAACCCCGACGGGAAGCTATAGCTATTATAGTTCTTCAGGAGTTTATCAGGGACAGACAACGGCTACTGATTCACAAGGAAATACTTGGACACACAGCTCTGATGGAACTTGGACTTCTTCCTCAGGACAAACTTACACTCCCGGAAGTGGCGGTTATGGTTACTCGGATTCAGGTGGTACTTTTTATTCTGGCGGTGGAGGTTATGACCAGGGAAGTTATGTAGGGGGAGATTATGGTAATTATGGCCCTTCTGGTGCTTGGACAGGAGGAGCTACTCAGAGTTCGGAGGCAGATTATTATGCTCAATATCCTAGCGGGACTTACGCTCCTGAAGGAGGGACTTATACGGGAGGAGATTCTGGAGGAAGTTACTCTGGAGGGAGCTATTCAGGAGATAGCGGTTCATATTCTGGAGGAACTACGGGAGGAGATTCTGGATCGTCTGGAGAAAGTAGTAGTGGAGGCGATTCCTCAGGTGGCGGCAGTACGGGAGCGGTTATCGCAGGAGAGGATGCGCGGTTTGATAATTGGTTTGCCAGGCTTTTCAAAAAAGTTTTTCGATTTGGGGAACAGCTCTTGACTTTTGAAGATTGGTGATTTTCGAAAGAGGCTGAGGCTGAAAATATTTTTGGCATTGATGTATGAGCGCTGGTCGCTTTTTGCATTTCTTTTTTTGGTTATCAATGGGACGCCGTCTTCCACCGAAGGTGGATTTTTTGCTTCGCAAAAAACCTTTAGGGGACGAAGGATGTCTCTTTGTCTGTGTCTTTAAAATAATTGTGGTGGTTTTATACTAAAAAATAAATTGCCTCATTATGGGTGAGGCCGAAGGCCGAACGCGCGCGGCAGACGTGATTTATCGACGGTAAAAGGGCGTTTAATGGGAATTATGAGAACTTGCTATGTTAACGATATTGAGATGCCTTAATTCTGCAGTGTTGATTGTACAAAACATCTGCTGCCTTTCCGACAACGCCGCCAAGAATTGCTCCCGCTGAGATGCCAAGGCCATATGCCAGCCAGTTTGCTCCTGATTCGGATGCCATGAATGCTCCTACTGCTCCCCCACATACCATGCCTGTAAAGAAGGAGATTGTACCTGGGGGAAAAATATATCCTACCTCATGTTGAAGCTGCACTTCAAGCTCGCTTCTTTCTTGTCTGGTGAGGCTTTCCGTCTCATGATCTTGAAGCAATGTATGCAATTGAGTTCTCCTGTTCATATTTTCCTCATTACCACAGGCTATTTAAAGCTTATTTAAAAAAGATCTGAACAGCTTCTGAAGTAGCCGCATCGAAGACATTTCATTTTGCACGATCGCTCGTGCATACGGGCACCACATGCTTCACAGATTTGATAGTTGTTGCCCTCGTCCCGGAGATCAACTAGTTCCATCATTTGAAAACGTGCCCCTGGAACGTTATTTTGGTATTGAGGATGTAACTTACGAGCCCTACAAAAGGAAGGGCAATCACTCTGGCTAAGAGTGGTGGTATATTAATGATTTCGACAAAGAATGCAATTAACACGAGCGTAAGAATTAAACCAGCGACGTTTACTGTAAAGAAATACCCTGCACCCACTGAAAAGATTCTTTTTGTTGTTTTGTAATTGAATTTTCTATTGATTGTATAGTGTAGTAACGTTGCGGCGCAAAACGCAATTCCCGCAGCAAGCAAGTAGTGTAATGGTGTCGTGCTCAGTAAGAGCCAGAGGAGCATAAAGTCGCAGAATGATGCAAATGTGCCTACGATGGTATATCTTACTAGCTGTGCGAATTTAATCTTCCTCATGTTAGATAAAGTCGCTTATTTTATGTTTAATCTCGAGGTAGGCGAGCCATACTATAAGTAAGATTGCGTCAAGTGATGCTGCTACGAGCGTCCAGTCGAATGGAAGTAAGCTGAATAAATTTATTGAGTAATCGTGCATTGAGAAGGGATAGAAAAAGTATGCTTGCTCTCCCGTGAGTGCGTCTAATAGTATGTGCGTGAAACTACCAATGGCGATCATGAGCGCGATGAGGTGAAGTCGCAGACTATGCCTTCCTATTGTGCGCGTTCTTGCTTTCTTGCGGAGTGGCATAAGCAGGAAGAATCCGATTAGAAATATGAGTGGAAAGAAGAGTGAATGGGTGAATGTTTTATGAATCCACCAGTCTGCTGATCCTGCCAGCTTGAGTATCATGGAGATGCCGATATCGATGTCAGGTAGTGTTCCTGCGAGACCGGCGATCAGAACATAATGTAATGGAAAATGGGCTTTTTCATTTTTGGAGAGAATATGGTCGCGTATCAATGAAAGAAGCAATAGGGGAACAAGAATGTGCGCTACTGCCTGTGGCATATTGAGAGAAGTAAATTGTGGTTTAAATAGTTATCAATCCAAGTGTCGCTCTTTCTATAAATGGGGCCGTGGTTTTATTTCCATCGAAGCCGATTTTTTGAGCAGCGATAAGAAGAGCTAGATCTCTTGCATGTTTTATCGCTCCTTGAACATTGGTTCTTTCCCTAAGTGCAGGCCCTTGCATCGCATGTGTTCTTATTCCTTTTTTGATATCGTTATTGAGTCTGCAATGGTTGCCTACGTAGGATTCTATAGGGTTTGCTAAGTCTAATGCTGTCGCGGAGCTGCCTATTTCTTTGACTGAATGGCCGTCACTCGATGCAATTTGAAAGAGACCATGGTGAGGTTTTGCCAATCCTTCGTAAAAAATGGCAGCACGTTCATTTGCCCTCGGGTATTTTCCAAATGTAGACCAACATGCTTCTCCATTCCAGGTTTCTACACCGTCAAATAACTGTATGACTTCTGGGTGTTTTAGTGTATAATCAAGCGACCCTCCCTTATGTGCTGGAGCAGTATCAATGGCAATTGCTCCTCGTTCGCGGATCATCTCAAGTGTTTGTTTGAGTGGGTAGCCATGATTGATATGCTCTTCAGGACGATTGCCGAGGGCAAGAACGTCAAATCCTTCTTTTGTCTGGATTTCTTGTCCGTGCCAGACAAATATGCGTTCTTCTTGGATATAAACTCCGTTCTGCATATCTATTACGTCATAAGGGAGGTTTTTTCTAAACATGGCCCATCGTGGATCTATTTCGGTTGGCGAAGAATCGTATCCGATGAGTCCTATAATGCCGTCTTCGCCAAGGTTTTGGCGTGCGCGTTGTACCCCTCTTCTTGCTGTTCTTTGAGAAATGTGGCTGCTCGTGGCCCAATGATTGTGAGCGTCCATTTGAACTACTTTTGGCATATAACTGCTTTAACTTTCATTATTTAAATTTATGCTACGTGGTGTTCCGTGCTTCTAAGATTATGTTTAAATACCTTCTTTGCTCACAATTTCCATGGAAGAGAAAAAACATTCCACACTCGGAAGCCATATTGCTTCCAATGAAACCTATGTCTCAAGTCAGCTTCCTGCTGGCCATGTCCCTGCAAACCAGCCAGACCCGTTGAAACATCTTGAACCACTTAAAAAAGCGATTCTTAAGAAATTTCCATTTGCTGTTTCACTGAGTGTTATTCCTGCCCAGATGAACAAGCTTTTTGAGGAAGATGAAGGCTTAACTGCAGAAGAGATTGCTCGTAAGCCTTCGCATCTGTTCTTTGTTATCCCTGAAGAAGAATATGCTAATATTCCTAAAAAAATCAAGCCAGAATTGCTTGAGATTGTTAAAGAGAGTAAGCAAAACATCTGGGTGCATATCAAGACACCGGTTGATGTGTGGAATTATGGCTTAGACAGTAAGTTTGAGCTTGTTGATGCTATTGCTGCGAGCTATCCGTTGCATGATAAGGGTTTGCTTGGGGCGTTGCGTGTGGCAAATATTCACAAAACGCTGGTTCTGAGGAAGTTTGAAAAATATGTTGCAAGCTACGTTGTTGGTGGGAGTTTAGTAAGGGGTACTGCGGATAAAGATAGCGACGTGGATACGTTCGTCATTATTGATGATACTGATGTAAAGAAAATGCCTCGGTTGCAGTTAAAGGAGAAGCTTCGTGGCTTTATTCAGGATTACATACGAGAGGCAAATGCGTATGCCGGCGTTAAGAATATTCTGAATGTGCAGGTTTACTTACTGACTGAATTCTGGGAATCAGTTAAAGATGCCAATCCGGTCATCTTTACCTTTATCCGCGATGGCGTACCAATGTATGATCGTGGTACGTTCTTGCCATGGAAGCTGCTGTTGAAGATGGGCAAGATTAAACCGAGCCCAGAAGCGGTTGATATGTTCATGAAGTATGGCGATCAAAATGAAGCGCTTGTTAAAAGAAGAATGATTGATGCCATGATCGATATTTATTGGGGCGTGGTCACGCCAACGCAAGCTTTAATGATGCTTGCGGGCGAAGCACCTCCAGCACCTAAAACTTTGGTAGCAGACGTGAGGAGACGATTTGTTGAGCAGGAGAAAATTATGGGTAAGCGGGAATTGAAGATTTTGGAAAAAGTCGTAATGTTGTATAAGAATTATGAACATGGTAAGTTAGAGAGTATGAAGGGCGCTGAGCTTGACGTTTTGTTAAAAGAGGCTGCAGAGTATGATAAGAAGCTGAAAGAGTTGCGTAAAAAGCTGGAAGCGCGATTAGTTGAGCATACTGCAGAGCGCGTGCAGAGTGAGGTGTTTGATGTTCTACGAACGATGTTTGGTTCTAAGAGTAAAGATGCTCTTATTCAATCATTTAACAGCCAGCTTGTTAAGAAGGGCAAAGCCTCTGCGCGCTTTATGCCCATCTTGAAGGCCATTTCTAAGATTTCAGAGAAAGTAAAGAAGAGTGCTATTACTCATAATCAGATTGAGCTCATACGACGTGATGCAACAGAGTTGTTGACTGTATTAGTGGAGTATAACCAGCGCAAAGAGCTGGCCATCTTCTCGGGTACGATTATGCAGCTTACGGCCACTAAGATGCGTGCCGAGCTTATTTCTACCAATGAAGGCATTTTTGTGGTAAGCGCAGCTGACGTTCACCACTATGTGGGCCATAAGCTTGTTCACGTCAGCCGTGAGCAGTTTGAGAAAGCTATTGAACATACGAAGCAGCCGGTCAAGCTTGTCATTGAGAGTGAACTTGCCCATGCCCTCGAGCAGATGTTTGGGAAATATCAGTTAAGTCTCTAATTATGCTTTTGATGCGTCAGCTTTAAAAACCCCGATTTCTAGGCTAGAAGATGAAAGGTATTATTGTACAATTCAGACGGAGCAGGCATCGTATTCATGAGCGGCATTACTTGCTGGACTTAGGCTTTACAAGCAGAGAAGAAGCAAAGAAATTTGCTGGTAAATCGGTGAGCTGGAAGAGCCCTTCTGGAAAGGTTATCAAAGGTTTGATTTCTGATGCTCATGGTAACAAAGGTATTGTTCGCGCTATTTTTGAGACTGGATTGCCTGGACAGGCAATGACGAATGAAGTAGACGTTCACGATGGGGGAAAGAAGTAATGGTTAACGTGAGGGTTGTTGAAGGTTTTGGAG
>CAYHLN010000034.1:0-8568 GCA_964357505.1 Candidatus Woesearchaeota archaeon
TCTAATATTATGTCTTTATTATTTATTTTTGCTAATTTAGCCATCATTATATTCTGATTCATTAGAGACTGGCTATGAGAACGCGTCTTTTCATCCCAGAATCCAAAATGGGTTGCTAAGCTACGACAATCTCTCCAGAGCCACTTGTAATCCTCATCACAATATTTGTAGTAATCTATAACGTTTTGCTTATGCGCCATTTCATAGATATTGAAAAGCATACTTAAAGGTTTTTAAGAAAACAGCTAGAAACGTTTAAATAACAATTGCGCGTATTTGAGTTATGAAGAAAGAGTGGTCTAATATTTCTCTCCTTGTTTTACGCATTATCCTGGGCGCTATCTTCTTGTACCATGGCTGGCCTAAGCTTCTCAATCCTCCTGCACTCCTGGGCATGCCGACGTTTGTTATCTTTCTCGTTGGCGTCGTGGAAGTGCTCTTTGGAGTGCTCTTAATCTTAGGTATTGGATTCCCCTGGGCAACCTATCCGCTGATGGCCGTTATTGTTGTGGCTTTCGTGTTCGTGCAGCTGCCACGAGGCGTCACGTCCGGTTCAGAACGTGATTTGTTAATACTGGCTGTTTTGTTTGTGCTCAGTGCCATTGGGTTTGGCAAGTATGCCGTGCAGAAACATCAGAATCGTTAGGAAGAGTAATAAAGGAACGTTTTTCTAGTAGAGTATGAGAATTCGCTATTCATTTTCTTCACGTAAGACAGGCATCATCGTAGGTACTAACAAGCATCGCAAGGCGTTTCCGCTCATCGTGCGCGAAGTTGTCAGCATGGCAGATATTATTCTTGAGATTCTGGATGCGCGCTTTATCCAGCAGACACGTAATGCTGATCTGGAGCACTTTATTGCAGAGGAGAAAAAGGAACTCATTTACATCCTCAATAAAGCAGACTTGGTTGATGCAGAAAAGGCAACAGAGGAGATTGAGCGGCTGGGGCTGAGGCCGTACGTGTTCTTTTCATGTACTAAGAAGATTGGGCGTAATGAGCTGCGCAGGCGTATTCAGATTGAAGCGAAACGACTCAAGCTTAAGCGCAAAGTGCTGGTAGGCATTGTAGGCTACCCTAATACGGGTAAGAGCTCGATTATGAACGTGCTGACGCGAAGAGCTTCGGCACCTGTATCGCCGATTTCCGGACACACCAAAGGAATACAGAAAGTGCGATTTGGAAAAGATATTGCAATCTTGGATAGCCCGGGAGTGATCCCGGATGATGAAACCACGAAGGCCGGCAAAGAAATATTGATGAAGCACACAGCTATTGGCATCCGACGCTTTGATAGCGTCAAAAATCCTGAGCTGATGGTCGTTAGATTGATGCGCGAGTATCCGGGAGTCATTGAGCGTTACTACCACTTAAGCTTGAAGGAGAGCGATGATTTTCTTGAAGTGTTAGGAAAGCAGAAAGGTTTCTTGAAGAAGCATGGTGTGGTTGATAGCGATCGCACTGCCAGACTGGTATTGAAGGATTGGCAAGAAGGCCATATCCACGCTTAAGCTACTCCTTGTTACCATCTTCCCCAAAGTTTATATACTTCAATTATGACGTCTTTTTACGTAAGAAGGAGTCCAAGTACTAGTTCTTATAGAAAACAAGAAAATACAATACCAGGATGAAAGGAGGACTCTAGACAAGATATGGCATTTAACGAAGGCGGCGACCGAGGCGGAGGCTTTGGACGTGGCGGAGGCGGAGATCGACGTGGCGGAGGCGGCTTCGGAAGAAGCGGCGGACGTGGCGGTGGTTTCGGCGGACGCGGCGGAGGCGGTGGCGGCGGATTTAGACGTGATTTTGGACCTCGACAGATGTTCAAGATTACCTGTTCTGAATGCGGCAATGAAGGCGAAGTTCCTTTCAAGCCCCGTGAAGGCACTCCCGTGTTATGTAAAGCTTGCTTCATGAAGAAGAAAGGCATTACACCACGTGAAGAAGGCGCAAGCGCAGGCGGAAGCGACGAAAGCGGCGGTTCTGACTACTAATTAGCGTCAATTTTTCTTTTTTTCTTTTTTATATTAAAAACCCTTAGGGGTTTTAGTTCTCTGTGAGAGGTTTACTTGTGAATATGCCAGGGTTTAGTATGAAATCCCTTCTTTTCTCCATAAAAAGAAAGAGTTGTCAGATTGGGCAAAAAAGACTTCCATTTTGAGCTGTTATACGTAAAGAAAAAACAATCTGCAAATTCTTTTTTAATGACCTTTTTGTCATAAAAAGAGCATGCTTTGTAAAGCAATGCACCTCTTTCACTATCCCCCCTATAATGTTTTTGTGCGGCAGCGAGTAAAAAAGGTTCTATTTTAGAACTAGTGCGCCTTGCAAGCATCTTGTACACATCTTCTAAGCTCAACCCATTATCTTTCCAAAGGTCACTTAAGTAGCTGGCTTGCAAGTTGTACCGTGCAGCGTTTAACTCTACCCTTGAATAATATTTTTTAATGAAGTCAGGATTTAGCCCGTTAAGAGTGCCGTGAATATCTGTAAGTATCAGGCTAAAACTAACTAAGGGATAATTTTTTCTAATATTCTCTTGCAAATTACGGAGTATCTGTAGAGCATCATTATCGGACCGATCATGGTGCTTCTTTTCGACGCCCCAATAGCCCACTATTCGGATCGGTTGCCCGCTCGAAATAATCTCACCAATTCTTTTCTTTAACAAAAAAGCATCATTAAATTTAGAAGTTTCCCTGCGATCAAGCATATAATTTTTGATAACTGCTTCGAAAACTTTTTCGACCATTTCCTCATCATCATTAAGAGACACTAAATTATCCTTAACCAAAAGCCGCTTCTGGCCCTCCTTGAACTTGGTATATTTTTGTTGATCATATAAACTAAAGTAATAAGCTTCTTCTTTTGTTTTTAAGTCATAATGCGGAAATCTTGCTTGAAGCTGGCTTAATGTAGAATCACTGACGTATTTTTCTGCTATTTTACCCATTATGCCGTCTTTACTAAGAAAATTAGTTCCAACATTCATGCCTGCCCCGTTTGCAAAAGGAATCTTATGCCTAAAAGCGGTTTCTCTCGGCACATATTCTTCAGCAACCTCGCGAAGAATTTTTTTAACAATAACTTGTCCTTTATCTCTGTGTACTTTCATAAAACCTGGGATCCCTAGAGCGTACTTCACTATTGCACTATCAAAAAAAGGACTTCTTGTCTCAATAGTATGTTTCATAGCCATCTTATCAAGGCGCATGAGATGCCCCCGAGACAAAGATTCGACTAACTTAATGCAACCCAAATTGATCTTTTCTCGAGATAGTTCTGCAAATTCATTATAACCTGCAAATAGCTCATCTGCTCCTTCCCCTACAAGCACAATTTTTAGCCCCAGTGCTGCTGCTCTCTTAGAAACCAAGTCATTAGCATAGGCATGTCTGACTATTGTGGGTTCATACGATTCAAGAAAATAGATCGTTTCTGCTGTCTGGGCCTCATAATTTATGCAAGGATCGATTGTACAATAACGCCACCCCTTTTCCTTACAGAGCTTAACGGCGGCAATCAAATCCGGAGAATCATTAGTACCCAAAATTATTGCTGTTACGTTTTTATGATGGCGCGTTGCCAGAGCCATAATTAAGCTACTGTCAACTCCGCCACTCAGGAAAACACCTATCGGGAGAGAGGTCTGTACTCTTTTTCTTACCGCTTCTTCAATCAGCGTTTTTAATTGATGCTTAATTTCTTTCCGAGATGCTTGAATAGCCTCTGTCGGGTAGGTAAAATACCTGCTGAAAACACCTTTGTAATAATAATGTCCTGGAGGAAACTCGTGAATCTCGTTAATCTCTGGGAATTGCGCTAGCTGTTTTATTTCAGAAGCAATAAAAAACCTGCCCTTTCTGTCGTTCGCATAATAGAGGGGTTTTACTCCTAAGGCATCACGTGCAATAAAGAAGTTGTTGCTCAACACATCGTAAATACAAAAGGCAAACATTTCGGAGTCTATCTTTTCGATCATCTCTGGACCATACTCTTCCCAGAGATGAACTAGGGTCTCAGTGTCACAATCGGTCTTAAAAATGTGCCCCTTGGTAAAGAGATTGTTTTTTAGTTCCTCATGATTAAAGATCTCTCCATTTTGTATCGTGTAGACTGTTCCTTTTTCATTCGTGAGAGGCTGTCGTCCATTTGACTGATCAACAATAGCAAGCCTATTTGCACCCAAGGCGCAACTGTCGAAAACCTTACATTCATAGCTATCACTACCTCGATGCTTTACCTTCTCCAGGCCTCGTTTAAGGTCTTTCTCAAGACCTTCGCTTTTACCAAAAATAGCCATTATGCCGCACATGAAAAAATGAGCCATTATTGAGCTTATAAATTTCTACGCTCCCAAAAGAGACTACTATGCAAAGGCTTAAATAAAAGCGAACTATGCATTTTTATGGATACTTCTATCTTAGAAGACTTGGGATTAACAAACGGAGAAATAAAGGTATACATTATACTTTCACAACTTGGATCAAGTGTTGCAGGACCTCTTATTGAGAAAACGGGCTTGCAAAATTCGGTTGTGCATCGAGCCCTCCATGCCTTGATGAACAAGGGACTTGTCACCTTTAGCATTCAAGGTAAGGGAAAAACATATCAAATTTCAGATCCACGTAATTTCCTTGGGTATTTGGAAGATAAAAAACGCAAGTTTGAAGAATTTATCCCTGATCTTGAGAAAAGAAAACTAGAAGCAAAAGAAAAAGGTGAAGCGATTACTTTTCAAGGTAAAAAAGGAATTAGCCAAATGTACATGCAGTTGCTGAATTCTAACGGAAAGGAATACCTTACGTTTGGTGGGGGAAAACGCGTTACTTATGAGGTAATGGGGGAGGTCTGGTGGAGAAATCTCCACGTAAAGCGCATTGCTCTTAAGATGCGGTCGCGTCAGGTATTTGACGTTAGTATAAGGTCCTATGGCGACTCACTTAACAAACTTCCCTATACCATGATTCGCTTTCTACCACAAGAATATGAGCAACTTACTGAAACAGTCATTGTTGGAGAATACGTGGGTATTGCTATCTTCACTGAAAACCCCTATGGTATCCTGATCAGAGATAAAGAGGCTGCTGCAGGATATAGAAAACATTTTGAGCTGCTTTGGAAAGGTGCTAAGTCGTAATTTATATCCTCTGATCCTGTTATTATACTATGAATACAGAGAGGTACTGTTTTCTCGGGAATTTTTGATAGAAAGCTCTTTTTATTTAGGAAAATCCTGAAAGCCCGATGGCTCTTAAAACATGTTTGATTTCTTCAATAACGTGTTGCTGATCTTTCTTGTCTGACATACGTACAAATTGCATTAATAAATCAGTTAATGTTTCTTGCGTGTAAACTCGAATTTTATGCGCATCAGTAATAAAATAGAACCGAAACCCCTTATATTTTAATTCTTTAATGGCAATTCCGCCTACATGCCCCAGTGCTTTCCCTTTAGAGGGCGACGTCTCTAACGACTTAAGATATTCCAGTACTTCAACTGATTCGCCCTTGAAGCGCTTATGAATCTCTTCCTCAAGAGAAGGTACAATCTCTACCGTGACCATCTTTTTTTCGCCCGGGCAATAGCTTCCTCAATAGGTATCGCGTCACCAGCGTAGAGAAACTGATGTATTTGTTCTTTCACTGCCATAGCATAGATACGATTAATAATTTCATTGAACGTTTCTCCCTTTGCGCCAAATGATTGCAGTTTTCTCTTTGTTTCCTCATCAACTTGTATTGTTGTAACCATGGTGCCTATAGCCACTGCAGCCGCTATAGTATATAAATTTTTCGAAGACTTCGCTTTCCGCGACTACATCGGTTGCATCAGCCGAAGGTTCTCATAAACATTATAAAGTTACATGCCTTAGAGGGAGTATGATAGCCCGGCTGTTAAAGCGATTTCCTGTAGCTTACCATTTAAAACGACGATTTGTCGTTATTTTTGCTGTTGTCTTATTGTTGCTTATTTACTTCTTCAAGGACGCTTCGACACCGTTGAGAGTGCTTGCTGCAAGCGGATTCATGGCAGCGCTCTACGCCGTAGACCATGGTTTTGATGTGAGACTGAAGCCACGGCATTATATTTTCATGCTCATTATCGCAATTGCGAGCTTTATCTTGAGTCCGTTGTACTATATTTATCCGAATTATGATAAGATACAGCACTTCATCCAGCCGATTTTTGTCGGCACGATTATTTTGTATATGGTTTCATACTTGCACATTGAGCGCAAGTATAGGCTCCTATTGGCATTCATGGTGACTGTTGCGATCCTTGGACTATTTGAAATTGGCGAGTATTATCTGGACTACTTGTTTGATTTGAAGTTACAAGGAGTGTACTTGCGTGATTATCGTGGACTCGATAAGTTTAACCTTATTGTGGAACGTATCGATGATACGATGACGGACATGGCTTTGGGCGTACTTGGCTCGGGACTATACTTTTTAACACAAGGTGTGTTAGGTCGACGACGCAATCACTAGAAGACCAGTATCTTTTTAAGCCACTTCTCTCTGAACGTGTGATGAATTACACCCAAGGCTATTTTGTTGCGAAGTTTGTGATGGCTGCACTTTACTCTACCGCCCCACTTGCACTTACCCATCCGAATTACTTGCTACATGGGTCCCAGGAACGGATGGTGCTACCTCGAACGCCGCATGAAGAGCTCAGTGATTTGTTTGAAGAACGCGAAAGACGTAAGGCTGCTTAGATTGAACGCTTGCTGATTTTCTGGCCTGAGGGGGTGTCTTCTACATTATATCCCTTCTCGAAGAGTAGGGCTCGAGACGTATCTGCACCACCCCAGTCTTTTGCTTGCCTTTGCTTTTGGCGTTCATGTGCCAGCGCGTAGATTGAAGCCGGAATATCTTCCTTGCTCTGATTGAGTAATTGTAGGCCAAGAACAGTGTCAGCGAGCTTGATGAGCTTGAGCTTATCTGCGCTTGCAAGCGGTGAATCAAGCATCTTCCAGAGTGCTTGTAATGCTTCTGGCATATTCAGATCGTTATTGATTGCGCGTTCAAAAGCGAGCTTATAGGGTAGTGGCTTGCCTTTCCCGCTTCCCTGCAAATCCTGGGCTTTACGCTTCAGACGCTCGTATGCTGCTCTGGCAGCAGTCAAATGTTCGAGCGTGAAATTAAGTGGCTTGCGATAATGTGTTAGTAGATAGAGATAGCGGAGGTGCATTGCGCTATAGCCCAGCTGTTCTAGCTCAGTGACGGTGTATAGTCCGCCCTTGCTCTTGCTTACTTTCTCGCCTTTGAAATTCAGGAACGCGCCGTGCAGCCAGTATTTCACATAGGGCTTGCCTGTTGCTGCTTCGCTTTGTGCAATTTCGTTTGTGTGATGTATTGGAATATGGTCTTGCCCGCCCGTATGAATGTCAAAACTTGCTCCAAGGTATTTCATAGCCATCGCGCTGCACTCGATGTGCCAGCCAGGATAGCCAACACCCCAAGGTGATGGCCATTCTTGCTGTCGCTCGCCTGGACGAGCTGAGAACTTCCAGAGTGCAAAGTCTGTCTTGCTACGCTTGGCGCCGGCGGCTACTCGCTTGCCTGCCTGCAAGCCGCTCACGTGGAGCTGTGCAAGCCGCCCATAGTGCTTGAGCTTGGACGTATCGAAATAAATGCCATCGGCCGTTGCATATGTATAACCTTTGCGCTCGAGCGTTTTGATGAGCTCTATCTGCTCGGGAATATGTTCTGTTGCGGTAGGCATTACGCTTGGAGACAAGATATTGAGTTTCTTCATGTCATCAAGAAAGGCTTCTGTGTAGTGCTCGGCGATCTCTTCAGCTGACTTGTGCTCTCGCAAGACTGCTGCTTCCATGCGGTCTTCCCCCGTGTCTGCATCCGACGTTAAGTGGCCGACATCAGTAATATTCATCACCTGCTTAACTTTGTGCCCATTGTACTCGAGCATACGTCGCAGCACATCTGAGAAAACGTAGGTACGCATGTTGCCGATGTGTGCATACCAGTACACCGTCGGCCCGCAGGAGTACATGCCTACCTGCGTTTTATGCTTTGGCTTGAAAGATTCTTTCTTGCGAGAGAGTGTGTTGTAGAGCTTTACCACCATATAGGATCAGAGTATCTGGAGATTATAAATAATCGCCTGGTCCGGGCGTTTAGAAAAAGTTCAGAGCCCGTAGACGTGGTTTAATAGCCGCGTCGAACTGGGACCATGGTGAACATACATAACTACGAGAGAACGTTTGAGAGAACGCTGGAACGAGTTAATACTTCGTGTGAGATAAGTGAAGAAAACCGGAAACATATTCTTGGATTTAAGGACTATCTTTTGAGTGAAGGTATTGGCATTGCTAAGATTGTCCGCTACTTTGGCGATTTAATGAAGTTTAATCGGCTTCTCGGTAAACGATTTGATTTGGCTACTAAAGAAGATATTCGTCGTGTTGTTGCTCTTGTTCAAGAAAAAATGAAGGAGATTAGGCTATGAATCGAAGCATTTATATAGAGATGTACCATAAAACTGGTACAATTAAACCAATAAAGTGGTACACTATGCTGACTAAAAAACAACTCAAA
>CAYHLN010000035.1:0-5366 GCA_964357505.1 Candidatus Woesearchaeota archaeon
GTTTTCTGTGGACAATATTCTTAGCAATTATTTTACCCATACGTCACCTCCTTTTAACGGATATTTTATTTTTAGCGTCGGAGATATTTAAATGTTTGCTTTTTCCGACGAAAAAACGCAAGAAACGCGTATTTTTCCCATTAAGTGGCAATTCAAGTACGTGCCAGTAACGAGTTGGTGGAGCAATCGAAAGCTGAAAAGGAGGCACGTACTGAGCCTGAATAACGTGATAGGAACGATCGAGCCATACCAAAATAAAAGGAAAAAAGACAAATAAGGAAGTAAACGGCCGCGTACTCTCTCGATTAAAGCTGAAAAGGAGATTATCTGTATGGCGGGTGCGAAACATCAATCCAAGTCCAGTACGCAACAACCCAACAGTATGCGCTGGCACGCGTATTGAACGCTTGCCCATGAACACTTTGACTACCATATTACTTGAAGAATCGTTTTGCTTGATTAATAATATGCTCTTCCAGTTCAGCCTTACGTTTATCAAATTCAGCCGATCGCCTTTGAAGCTCAGTGCGCATTCTCGTGGCATATTCCTGTTCAAGGCGTCTACGTAGCTCGCCCTCACGCGCTTTCAATCCCTGCGTAATCCTGCGCTCCATGGTTGCCTTAAGCTTAGACTCCTTAGCACGCGCCTCGCTGACAAGCCGAGCTTGCTCAGCCTGCTTCAGCCGTTCAAGCTTCTGTAGCTTATCATGAATGACCTGACGCTCTTTGGTAAGCACCTCAAACTGCCCTTGTTCCAATTGCTTCACATGAGCCAACCGTGCATGCAGCTGCTTCTCTTGCTGTAAAATGCGCACCCTATGGCGAGTTTTCATCATTTCAAAGCGCTTCATTAATTCCTGAGCTTGTTTGGCATGTCTTACAACGTGATGCTTCTCTTCCTTCTTTGCCTGTTCCAGTTTCTTGTTAAGCGCAGCCATTTTCGCACTTAAGACATAGAGTTGCTGTTCCTTTCTTTTATGCAACATAGTCACAAGCTCTCGATGTTGCTGCTCGTAGGACTTCTTCTCGCGAGCAAGTCTATCTCGAATACTCCGAGCTGCAGCGCGTGCTCGCTCATGATCTCGCGTATCAAGCGCAGCAAGCTTACCTTTGACAATAGCCTCCTGTCTCTCCTTCATCTTTCGTAATGCTTCATGTGATTTCTTTATTTTTTCAACTTCTTTTGCCTGCATGTGCTGAATGTCTTGATGGAAGTGCTCCAATTCCTCGCTCTTACGCGCCTTGAGCCTTTGTAGCGCGCTCGTATGAGAATGAAGCCGTACATGCTCTTGTTGTAGGGCTGCAAGCTTCCTTGAAAGAAGTCCCATTGTAACCTGTACGCGCTGCTTGCTAACCTTCTCACGCTTACTAACCTCTGCCAACTGTACGTTCAAAGTACGCTGTTTTTGATCAAGCTGCTTTTGGTGCGACAGTCGCATTCGTTCAAACGAAGCACTCATGGTTTCTCGGCCGTGCGCGTACGTCTTCGCGCGTGCATTAAGCACGCGCTCTTTCTTTTGTAACTGCGCAAGTTTAGATGTTAGCTGTTTCATCTTAGCCTCATGCACTCGTTCTAAACGTACAGTAATATGCTTTCTTTCTGTCTCAAGTCGGCTCATATTCTCATGGGCGAGTGTAGCAAGTAATCGTTGACGCTCCTCAGCAAGCCGTGCATTGACCTCAGACTCTAATTTGTGTGAAACCTCTCTCTTAAGCTCATGCTGTACTCGTTCACGATATCGCTGGTGAAAGTCATCTACCAGCTGCTTATATCGAGTAGAAAAGGCTTCTTCATGGAGGGCCAGATCATGCTTTAACGTTTGACCCATAGCGAGCTCCTTTTCTTGCACTCTTTTGGTCAATTCTGCCTTAAGTTCTGCAATAAAATCATCAAACTTACTATCAACAACCACTCCAACGCCCGTGTCTACCTTAACGTGAGCGGAAGAAATATGAGTATGAAAATCCTTTCGCAAAGAGGCAAGCGCCCGCTCAAGTTGTGGAATGTCTTTGATGAATTCCATCTCCTTATGATTCAGTTGTTTTTTAGAAAACAAATCCTTCTTCTGAGTAATTAATTTTTCAAGTTCTGCAATTTTATGTTTGAGCACTGCAGATTCCTTAAGCATCTTGTGCTGTGTATTGTCAGTCTTAACTTCTCCACCTTGGCGTGATTTTATCTTGCGCCGTAGTTCACTCATTTCTCGCTCAAGCTGCGGCAGAGCATTTACGTCCTTAAGTCGAGCACGAATCAAATGCACTTCCGCTTCAAATCCTCGCGTATCAAGTGCATCAAGTTCATCCCGTAATGACTCTAGCCGTGAAATCCTGCTGGCAAGTGCTTCAAACTCCTCTTTAACCCCTCTTTTAACCATTAGTCAGTGTACGAATCAACGATTTTTATAGTCTTCGGTTTTATACTGTTTTTTCCAACCAGACATGATACGCTTCATGTCTTTTTGAGAAAGGCCAGTAAGTTTATGCTCCAGACCTATCGTTGAATATCCTTCTTTTTTCCAAAGCTTCAATTTACGCTGCATTTCTTTCGCATTTCCCTTCTGTTCAAGTTTTTTCAGCTGTTCAACACGCTTCTCCTGAGAAAGCTTAAGTTTCCCAAGCCGAGCATTAACTTCTTTCTGAATCTTTCCTCGTTCCATACCACGTTGCTCAAGTACCTTAGCCTGCTCACCCAAGAGAGCCTCGTGGCGCTTAAACTCAGAAGCATTATAATGATACAGCTCAGCAAACAACTTATTTCGATCCCTCACTAAATAAACAATAAATGCTACGATGATAAGGAAAAAAATGGCAAAAGCGACCAACAAAACAATAAACTCGGGGGTGAAAAGCGAGGAAGAACTCAACAGTGGAGAACGAACCGCAAGAAATGAACTAGCACTGCCTAGCGATGTTTTGTGACGGGCCGTTGCGGTAAAAAAGTAATCTCCTTCTCTAAGCGTAGAAGGTAAAATAAATGTTTTGGTAATCTGCGCCTGCTTATCAACGATAACATTCTCTGTTTCAATAGAAAGTATTTCCCCATTAATACCACGTAATTCATAATTCAACGTTACAGGACTTGGTCCAAGCGATCCTGCGGCTTTAAATCCGGTAAGATCAAAAATCTTAATCTCCACAATGAATCTACTGCCTGGCGCAACCTCGCTGTACTGAGGCGGAATATCTAAATTGAGATCGAAAAAGACATCAGGAGACTCAACCTCAATAACAATCGGAATCTTAAGCTCTTCCTGCGTGTTCTTCAAGAGAATATGTCCTACGTATACTCCTGGCTCGAGCGTATTCCCGTCAACATTAAGAACAAGATCTTTTGATTCACTCGGATTGAGCGAGAAACGAGTGCTGGAAAGAGTAACCCCACTTAACTCCTCCACACTCGCCTCAAAAGAACCTGACGTGATTGCACTAACAGTCACGGTTTTAACTACTGTTTCTCCTTGATGCAAAGAAATCTTAATCAAAACGCTATTGACGCCAAAGCTATCTACCGCACCAGCAAAAGAAAGAAGCAGAGGAAGTAGTATCAAAAGTATAAGCTTATTCATGATAGGTTATAGTAAACTCCCATTTAAATGTTTTCGCACTATCGTCGACGGTGGTGCATAGTTGGTCTTCGCAATATAGTGAAGAAAAGTACCACCAATACAATAACTCCTCCGAATGCAATGAGCGCTATCGCAAGAGCAGAGGAAGACTGAGCAAGCGTAAAAGGCTCCTTAACTTCAAACTGTACGCTCGAAGTAGCAAACGCCCCAGGGTAGACGAGCTCAAGACCTAAAATATATTTTCCTGCAGGTAGCCCGCGTGTGGTAAATGTCTTCGTATAGGTTTTCTCGTTCAGTACAAAAAAAGTCTCGCTTTCTTGCAGGTGAATCCTGCCTGCATAATCCTTAATGTAATACGTAGCAGTTACATCAATTGGGTCATGCTGTCCGACTTCTTTCAGGTCAATCTGTGTAAACAGCTGCTGGCCCGGAGAGAACTGTCGATCATAATCTGAAAGAGACAATGTTGTATCAAAGAGGAAGTTCTCGCTTCTAACGTTGAGTACAACAGGAACTTCCAAAACAGCTTCATCACGATAGCTAAAGACAATGGTCCCGGTAAGCAGACCGCGTTCAAGGGGTGCAAGCTCAACTACCACAAGTCGTTGCTGTCCTGGTTCAAAGATAAGCTCTTCGGGCACACTGATAAAGTTTTCAAGATTTTCGGTATGGACTTGGACGCGAATGGCTGCATCGCCATTATTGGTAACGTTGAAGACGCGCACAAGCTCCTGACCTACAATCGCATTAAAGTTCAATTCGGGAGGGTTGGCCTCAAGGTCAATCTCTGAAAGAGACAGAGTCTCAATTACCGTGACCGTGGGCGTACCCGCACCAGAGCCGCCACTTGAGCTTCCAGTCGTACCGGTACTTGTAGAACCATTATAATAAACATATTCTTCATTTCCATTTGCATAAATAAATAAAGCATATCTCAAATTCAAATCTCCACTATGTGTAACATTAAAAATCTCTCCCGAGCCAGAAACTCCAGTTTGCGTATTATCCAGCTTGGACTCATAAACGCTTAATATCCCTCCTCTAGCGCTTGAATCATGACTAACCGTACCGCCAAGAAAGCCACTAAAACTCGGCGAACTATAGCTTCCTGTATAATCAAAATTCACTTCGTAAGCATAAAGGTTGCTTGCAGAAGAAATTGAAATCTGCGCTAAACCACTATTGACATTATTCTGGCTTACACCAATAGCAAAAACAAATGAAGATAAAAATAACAAACTAAAAATTCCAAAAACAAGCAAACCTAGATTAAATTTTCTCACCATCTCTCAATAACAAGTCAGAGTTAGGATTATTTATAAACGTTTATACGATAAATCTCTGTATAATCCAAACTATTATATACTCCCCAAAGTTCCAAAAAATATGAAAAACCTAAGAAATTTATTGGTAGCAACACCATTAGTATTAGCAGGATGCTTAAGCACACGCGGGTATGACAAATATCTTGAAAAAGACGGCCCGATTCCAGAATTTACTGAAGATTATACTCCCGATAAAGAAGACACCATTGGTATGGAAATGTTAAAGAGATATGATGAAAACCACGATAGAAAACTATCTCCCAAAGAACAAAGAGGGGGCTTCATTGAATCTCGAAAAGCAATATATACTCCAATTCAAAAACCAACAAATTCCGAAAAGCAGAATCACAAAAGAAAACAGCACTTATTCTACTAAAAACAACAAGACCATAAGAGTTGAATATTATCCGCTATTACTCATACATCTCTTAAACAAACGCCCATGACATCCATTTACCCCAAAAAAGCCATTATA
>CAYHLN010000035.1:5466-8373 GCA_964357505.1 Candidatus Woesearchaeota archaeon
TACATCTCTTAAACAAACGCCCATGACATCCATTTACCCCAAAAAAGCCATTATAACAAGTATCATAAGAATTATCATCTTGAGCAAAACAAGCAAAAATACAAGCAGTCGCTGCACCAGAAGAACACCTTAAACATCTTGTATGCAAATCAGGATTATCATAAGAGGGATTAGCAGCAGGGCTACACGTGACGGCATTCTGCTCAACATCTCCAGACAAGTCTGCTGTAGCCTCGGGACTTAACAATACCTTTTCAGCATAATAATTCCCTATTCCAAGAACAAGAGCAACAGCGACAATAACTCCCGCTAAAAAATAAAACCAATTCATAGAAAAAACAAGACTGGGAGATATAAAAACCCTTTCTAATGCAAATTATCTTTTATATATCCTGCCTCTTTTATCCAAGACTTGCACAAGAATCCTTAGCTCTGCCCATATTTCTTATAAATATTTCTGCGATGACCGACCATTTGTATCTTTATTTTTTTATTACCTTTATCGAAAAGCAAAATAACTCTGTAATCTCCAACACGCAACTTAAATTCAGGCGTTCCTTGCATTTTTTCTATGAAGTGTTCAGGATTTTCCTTTATCTGCTCAATCTTATCAAGAACCCTTTCAGCAACGTCAAAAGCCAACTTTTCAAGCTCATCAGCAGAATTAAGCTCCCACTCGATGAAGTAACTCATCTCCTTAGAAGAAGTCTCTTCTTGACCTCTTGATGAGAAATATAATTTTTAGACTTTCTCCTTTTTTCAAGCTCCGCTTTTACATCATCCCTTAATTCACCTTCATCATCAAACCCCTTAACCTGCTTATTTTTATCATCTTCAATGACTATTCCTCTAGCACGTAAGGCCTTCTCCAGTAAAATCAACCGATTATAAACCTCATCCAAAGTTACTTGTTTACTTTCCATAATAAATATCAAGAATCAAAGTTTAAAATCTTTTCCCTTAGAATTTACTCAGAAACTGATGCAAACTGACTTCTTATAGAATTTAGCTTTGAAGCATATCCCTGTCCCGGCATTCGGAAGATTGTGAATGGGTCGTTAGTGATTGTTTGTGCTGAGCCATCGCAATATAAATCTCCACATTGCTCAAAACTTGGGTCACGAACAATTATCGCATGATAATCAAAGTCAAAATTTGCCTGACCAACTGGAGCAGTCGGAGAAGCAACAAAATAATAACTTGCAATTATCCCATTTCTACCGATCGGAGCTTGTGAAGGAGTATTAAGATCTAAACTGCCTTGTATGGAAGTAGTAGTAACCGTTCTATCTGGATCTGATAAAGAACCAAGAGCCAAACCTTCAAAATAAAAGTCTGAAGAAGGCCATTGAGACTGAACAAGTGTCAAATAAGACGGATGAGAGATTCTCCAGTTAAAACTAGAAATTCCATAATTATACATGCTTGTATCGAGACTAATATCCGCCCGATACCATGTTTGACCATCAGCAGTCCATGAAGTAATCTGCGGAGCTGTCTTTATTTCAGCAGGAGTTTCAACAAGATTCCCTGCATAAACAAAACCAGACAACAAAGCAATAGCTAAAAATCCAAGTAGAAACCTCAAACTAAAGGTATTTTTCATATTTACCATAGATAATTAGAATATTTAAATGTTTCTGTTACTACTAAATAGATAACAAATTAGCTACCTCTATCTATATAGAACCCTATTTTAGCTAAATCAATAACATTAATCTTACCGTCACAATTAAAGTCATAATTCGCATTGAATGTAGAATCTCCAGTGACATTATTATAATAAATATCCTTCAAAGTATCAGAGTCTCCTGTATTGATTACTCCATTATCATTTGCATCCGAATCAAGCGGACAAGTACTATCTTTAACCCTTATAGGACTAGGCCCCGCGTTTCCAGCAGTTTCGCTAGCAGACTTCCCACCAGTAACATTAACTCTCCCACTCCACGTCGAGGCAGTATAAGCTCCGCCAATCATTCCATGATAATTTACCTGTAAAATGCTACCATTTCCTCCCGCACCAGAAGAAGCAGTCGTATACCCTCCACGACCAGTAATATTCACCTGCGTCCTATTGAACAATCCAGCAGTTGTGATATTCAAAACTCCCCCATGACCTCCACGACTTCCAGAGCCAATAGTCGTCCCATTCTTACCACCAAATACAAACCCAGCAAAAGACACTCCCGAGCCACGAATAAATCGCACAGAAGTTGAAGAGTTTGAAGTTATATTCAGTACCAAACTATTTCCATCCCCTGAAGAATTGTAAAGTCCGTAAATAGTAGAATTCTGCAATGTCAGATTAGTAAAATCACACACGTTACCAGTACAAAGCTCTGAATAAAGATAACAGCTATCCCCCGTTATAGAACAACTAGTTCCCTCTGAACAAAGTCCTAAGCAAGAGCGTATCAAACGCGCATTCCAAACTCCCGTGCTATTCACATTTCCAGAAGTATCAGTCGCATTAACCTCATAACTATAAGTTTCAGCAGGCAAATTAGTCCAATTTATAGTATAAGTCGCCGAGCTAAAAGTGGTTGAATTGAAAGCCCCTGAAGAATTATACAAACTGAAAGTTATATTGGCGAAATTACTTTCAGTCAGCGAAACATTCACGTAAACCGACTCATTTGCAATTATCTCCCCATTGTTCTCAGTTCCAGTTCCGAAGCTAACAAGAGGTCTTGTCGTGTCAAGAGTTATCACTCTATTTCCAGTAGTATTGAAATTGTTGGCTAAATCTTTAGCAGAAACATTATAGCTATAATTTCCATCAGAAAGCCCGGTCCAATTTATTGTATAAGTAGCTGAAGTGAAAGTAGTTGAATTTACTACAGAAGTACCATTCATTAAATTGAAAGTAATATTTGCAAAGTTAGTTTCAGTCAAAGAAACATT
>CAYHLN010000036.1:0-8260 GCA_964357505.1 Candidatus Woesearchaeota archaeon
CCGATCTCATATACCGAGTGAAGAGTATTTAGCAGGTGTTGCAGCGCGTTTTCGCAAGGTTAAACGCTTTGGAAAGATTTGGAGTCCTCCTAAGCATACGCGATCAAATATGCGGCCCCAAGGCCGATAAAGCAGCCGGCTGAGATGAACGGCATGGCAGGATAGAACTTGCCCTTCTCAGCATAATAGAGCAATACTCCGAGTGCGATCGTGGCAAAGAAAGATATGGCCAAGGCGGGTAGAATACCAAGCGTGCGTAGCACGACTCCAGCGAGGATGATCGGAAATACAACATCTCCGCCGCCCAGGATGGCCACGTTTACCTTGACCTTTTTTTGCGATTTTGAGTCTTTGAGTTTTTTGAACAAAGCGCGATCTTTATCAGAGAGGTAGGGTATGAAGAACCCGCTAAAGATGCGTAGCTTTTCGATCTGATACTTCGCCATCTTCTGCATAAATCCAGCATGCCAGACTGCATAAATGTCATAGACTGAAATCAAGATAAGAAGGCCAATTGCGGCAGGGATCGTAAGAAGCGGGATAAAGACTGATGCGATGCCGGGGTAGATGAGCAGCTCAGTAAGATTATGCATAACAATGTTGCGCTGGAATATCTTGATATATGCAAGGGGAATTGCAATGACAATAGCAATAATTGCTGCTGCATTAAAGAAGTCTTTGACTAACGCGTTCAGGGCTAGCCCCAAGCCGATAGCGACAACAACGAAGAACCAGATTTTAAGGACAATTGCGGCATTGAGCCTCATAATCAAAAACACGAGCAGCACTGCAATAAGAATGCCTGCGATAATCGAGAAAACAGATACTTGGGGTGTGATGTCTTGAGGAGGGTTAAAGCCGTACGGTAAATCATATGTGGTAACTACTTGGGAGACATTGGTCGTTACATTCACTATAACGTGCTGCTCAGGAAGGTAGGCTTGAGCTACATAGAGTCCAATAAGCTGGGCCACTAAAAACATCACGATAAGCAGCAGCGTAATCTTGAGCGAATATTTCATTATTTAAGGCGAATGGTCTCCAAATTGCGCGGGACAACTGTTTCAATACGGTTCATACGATACAAGGATGAGGCTAAATCAAGACATTTTGATACTTCACCATGGTTGATAATAATGCGCTTTGGCTTCGGATTCATGCGACTGATGTACTGCATCAGTTCATTCCTGCCTGAGTGCGCTGAAAGACCATACATTGTCTCGACTTGCAGCTTGACGTGCACAGGCTCTCCATTATCAAGCGTGACGGTAGGATTACCTTCTTGCACTGCTCGACCGAGCGAGCCTTGTGATTGGTAGCTTCCAAAGACAATTAAGTTCTTTGGATTATCTGCTAGATTTTTAAAGTACTCCACTGATGCACCGCCCACTAACATGCCTGACGTAGCAATAATAATGCATGGCCCGCCCTCTAAAACTTCACGTCGCTCTGTTGGAGAACCAACATGCTTCAAAATAGGAGAAAGGAAGGGATTGTTGTCTTGGAAGATTTGGCTGCGTACTGAGCTGCTGAGAAAATCGGGATAGACTGTGTGAATTGCATTGATGTCTCTAAGAAGTCCGTCAAGATAGACGGGAATTGAGGGAAGCTGGCCGGTTCGGACTGCTTCTTCTACACGCAGCACCGTCTCTTGAGCGTGCCCGAGACCAAGCTCGGGAAGTAAGATTTTACCTCCTCGGCTTATCGTCTCTCGCGCTAATTCCAGGAATCGATTCTCCACATCTTGTCGTGGTGGTAAGATATCGTTCTTTGAGCCGTAAGTTGATTCTATAGTAACTGTTTCAACACGAGGGAAGTAATTCACTGCTGGATCTAATAGACGGGATTTGCGATAGTTGGTATCTGCGCTGTAGACGAAGTTATGTAGGCCATTTCCAATGTTAATATGCACTACTGCTGAGCCCAATACGTGCCCGGCATTATAGAAGGTGATACGAAGATCTGGAGCAATATCAGATACCTCTCCATAGTTCAAGCAGATAGAATGACGCACCATTTCCTTGATATCTTCTGGTTTGTACAGAGGGGCGCCAGCTTGCTTATATGCAACGCCTACAAAATCAAGTGCAAGTAAAGCAGCAATATCGCGTGTTGGTGGAGTCATGTATACCGGGCCACGATAGCCCATTTTGTAGAGATAAGGAATGAGGCCGGCGTGGTCGGTGTGAGCGTGAGATAAAATGATTGCGTCAATTGAATTTAAATCACCGATTTCCGCAACATCAAGATAGGGAAATCGTTCTGGACCTTCGGTGATTCCAGGGTTGATCCCGCAATCCAACAAAACACGAGATTTGGGCGTATGGAGTAGCAGACAGGATCGACCGACTTGTCTGCCGCTGCCTAAATAGGTAAGACGAACCCACATGTCCATTTTTTCAGGATTCCAATCAGTGTAAATCTTCTTGCCTAAATCATGAAGGAATTTGCGTCGATACGTGTTATTAGCATACAAAACAGAACGGATCTTTTCAGTAATTTTAGACGGGATAGCGGGGCTGCGCTGCACCGTAGGCAGCCACATTGTGGAATTACGGAGATCGTTCAATAAGGAGCCTTGCTTGCCGATCACTAAACCGGGCCTTTTAGCCTCTATAATAACAATGCTGCGTTGCTTATCGAAGATGATATTCTGCAGCTCTGCTTCTTCAGGAACGAGTGCACGGATTGTCTTTTCCGTATCCTCTTCGCTTGCAAGTATCTTTTGGTCTGCTCGTAGTTCGATGCGCTTCTTTACTTTGTCTACAAGCTCTTTGATCTTTGACTCGCCATTCTTGAAAAACTCCTTGTCATCGGTGTACAGAACTATGTTTGCCGCTTCAAAGATCGCATCTGTTATGACCTTTGGTAATGCCTCTAAAATACCCTTTAATATATCAGCCATGTGAAAGAATCCTACGCGTACGTGGGAATAATCTGCTGGGAAACGACGTGTTTGATTCCGTCTTTTGTCACAGTATACACATCAATGCCGTTTCCAGAGCCTACATCACGTTGCGTTGAAGATTTAAGAGCATCCTCTGCTAACGTGACAGCCTCTTTTACGGTTAAGTCTGGTCGCCAGTAGCGTTCTAATAAACCAAGAATATAGGGCATACCTGAAGAGAAATTGGCATCATAATCGTCTACTCGAACTACTCCGCCTGCTGGCTCAATCGTGTAGAGTTCAAAGGTTCCGTCTCCGTTTATTCCTGCGAGAAGAGATCCAACGATACTTGGAATCATTGCAGGAGCTCGGATGTTTTTGTACGTTAGCATAGCTAGGAGATTTGCTGCTTCCTTCATTGTTGGACGAACTTTAGTTTTGAGCTCTTTAAGACGTAACTCTGCTCCAAGAACCTTATTGGTGAGTTGAATATCGGCCACGCCCCCTGTATAAGAAGCTACAGCATACTCAGTTACTTTGCGTATCTTTTCCGAAGCCTTATTCATAACAATGGTTCCCGCGGTTGAACGACGATCTGCGCCCATGACAATGCCATCTTTGCAGACAATGCCCACTAAGCTGGTGCCTGACTTCATCATGTTACTTGATAGATCGGTATTCATAGAAATAAACCTCTCCACCTTGAGATGAGAGTGGGTATTTAAGGTTTTTGGTTTTCTACTACTGTTTTGCCCATTTCTTTATGTACGCGAATAATATTATCAACGAAACCTTCTATCTTCTGCTCGTGGCTTACTAAGATAAGCTGGCTCACGTTCAGCTCATGGAGGATGTCACGAACCCTATCAAGTTGCTGCTCTGAGAAGCCATCAGTAGGTTCGTCGAGAATGAGCATGTCTCGTGTTTTGATCGTACTAAAGATGGAGTTGATTACTTGATTTAATGCTAAACGGTAGGCGAGAGCAACTGCAGTACGCTCACCTCCCGAGAGAAATGCATAATCAAGCTCATAATCTCCTTGTAAAATGATCGGGGTGAATGTTTCGTCCAGTTGAACATAGAATGAATCTGTCGTGAGAATCGAGAACCATTTGTTGAATAGTTTTGAAAACTCATCCCGTAACTTAAGCATAATATTTCTTTCAGTGTAAGATAGTACTGCAAGGAACTCGCCGCTTAGCCACGCTTCAATCGTGCCCATGCGCCCTATTCTTTCCTTTACCTTTTCTTTTTCTGTAATTACCTTATCCAAGCGATCTATTTCCCGCTCGACAAGCTCTTCTTCTTTTTTTAGTTCAGCATAGACTATTTCTGTTTTTTTCTCTTCATTGAATAAATTGCGTAGCTCGATTTCTTTGGCACGATAGAGATTTTCATACTTGGTGAATTCAAGAACTGATTGCTTGAGCGTTATGAGATGGTTGCTGAGAAAATCAATATCCTTTTTAAGTAACTCTTGTGTTTTCACGAGCGCCCCTATTTGCTCAGCTGATTTTTTGGCCTCTTCGTCACGCAATTTAGCAAATTCTAAAGATGATTTATTTGAAAGGAGTGATTGATACTCTGCCTCTGTTTTTCTCTTATCAGCTTCGATTATTGATAACTCTGCTTCCAAGGTCTTGAGTTCCTTATCTAATTCTACTTGTGATGCCTCGATTTCATTCAATACATTATGCTTATGAAAGTCCGAAACATCTTGCAAACATGTCGGGCAAATCTGAATATCAAATATTTTAGTTCTTTTAGTTAATTGCTCTTTTTTTCTCGAGATAATGACGTTACCTTTGCTTGATAGATCAATGTAGGCCTTATTGAGCTCGCCTCTTTTGAGCTCATTTTGCTTTAGTGATAGAAGAACATCATCAAACTTCTTCTGTTCAAACGCCTCTCCTTGCACTGCTGCGCGTTTCTCAAGATCTCGAATAGCGCTCATACGTTCTGCATATTGTTGAGACTTGGCGCTTGTGAGAACTTGCGTTTTTTCAATCTCTTTCTCAAAATTTCTCTTCTCGTTAATCTTACCTTCGAGATTATTTATTTCCAGCTCTGCTGCTTTTCGCTGCGCTTTCTTATTAGTAATTATTTTTTCCTGTAGTGCTATTTTTTCCTTGAGGACAACTGTGCCTTCATGGTCCGTCTTTAAACGCTCCTTATCCGTATCTATATTCTTAACTTCTGCATTCAACATGCGCGTTTCTTCTCTGAGACGAGCGGTAATAATCAGAAGATTCTCACGGATATTTTTGTATTTGTCGATTCCAAAGATGTGACGAATGACATTCAGACGCGACTCGGCGTCTTCAAGAATGATCTGCTTCATTTCTTCTTGTGGGGAATAGACTGTATATCGATAGAGCAAATTAGTGCGCTTAATGAACTCGTTTGGATAATTAAGGAGTGTGAGAATGCGTGTTTTGAGCTCGGTTACTGAAAGCTCTTCTCTAACGCCCTGATAGGTTAAGAAAGCATTTTCATGGCTGATGGATTTTGCTCCTCTTTTCAATGTTCTTTCAATAATAACGGGCTCTCCATCAAGCTCGATCTCGAGCAAGACTTCTCCTTCGTTCTCTCCGCTGGCTAAGAGGGCAGAGGCTCTTTGGCCTGGCTGCAAACCGAAAAGGGCAAACTCTATTCCCAGCAAGATAGTGGTTTTACCTGACCCGATGTCTCCGGAGAGGAGCGTTGATCCCTCAGGAAAGATAATTTCTCCTGAGGCGTAGCTTCGGATGTTATTGAGCACGAGGCGTTTTAGCTTCATAGTTGTAAGGCTTTCTTGAGCTCCTCCAATAAACGTTCTTCGAACGCTGCTGACTTTTCATCTTCCTTTTTATCGAGTTGCAGAAGAGAGAAGAGTGGCTGTATGAATTTGTTAAGTTCTGTGGGATTATTTTCGATGTAGTTATTGAGCAATGCTTCCTCTAGTCTTTCCGAGTTTACGGAAATGGGAATGATTGACTCGCGCAGCTGTACCTTACTTAGATTTTTTAGCACAACAAAGGCACCCTGGCGTGCTGCCTGCGCATCAATATCGCTTAGATGAATGTCGCTTAACTTACCCTCCTCGATTGTTCCGGAAAGACGTATGATAACTATTTTGCCTTTGAGATCATGATTCTTAAGTTCGTCTTTGATTATATCTGCAGCTTTTATCGTACTGGTGATTGTAAAATCAAATAGCTGGACTGGCCTAAGCTTAATTTCACGTCTCTCCACCTTGCCCGATGTGTCTACGATATAGAAAGATCCGCCTTGTAGCTCTTCTAATTCAAGCGAGTTATTAGGGAATGTTGGACCGGAGTAAACGCGATTCTGCCGATGGTAGTTGATATGAAGGTGGGAGAGCGCGAGATAGTCTACTTTTGGAAGCTTTTCATGCTCAACAGCTGCGATTGGTAGCGTGCCAATTGCGTCGCGCAAGGTTGTATGAAGCATAAGAATCGTAAACAAGCCCGGAGTTTCGTGTAGCTTTATCCGTGCAATATCTCCGACTTCGAGGCCTGATTTCTTTCCCGGATACCCATAGAGGGCAACATTCTTATAGAGCGTTGGTAAGAGGTAGATGTATCCGTTGCGCTCTTCCTTCTGGAAAACATTTTTCACAAAACCCGCGTGCTCAAGCACGTCTAAAAAACTCTTACCGGCGACCGAATAGTCATGACTTCCTGCGATAATAAAGACCGGGATGTTGGAGTCGTATATTTTCTTAAACTCGCGAAAGGTTTCTTTGATAATTTCAACTGGAGGGTATGCTGAATCGAAAAGATCTCCCGCCACTAAAATAAAATCCACTTTTTCTTTTATAGCTGCATCTACAGCAAATCTGAAGCTTTCCATATTAAGGCTCATTAATTCAGGTTGGCGCCATCCCCCTAGATGGCAGTCACCCATATGCGCGAATTTCATAAAGCCTCATCAGATAAGGGTTATAAATACATTATTCCTCTGTAGTTTCATACTATGTTAGTTAAAAGAGGAATTTTTTTCATTATTATAACCGCTTTTCTAGCACTTTTATTTTTTTCATCGATAACTTCTGCAGTTATTCCCTCGTGGTGTAGTCCTGTTCTAGGCAAACCTAATTCGTTTAGAGTTGGTCCCGTTGCTTTTGATGAAGGAGCAAACTTACAAGGGTGGTATATTAATGCGCAATATAGTACACAACAATACGGCGGTAGCAATTGTCCAGTCGGAGTCTATAATGAAGAATTACTTCCAATAAATTCGGCTTTGCAGCCAGTCTGGAACACAAAATTCACTAATAATTCAATGAATTGGAGTAGATATCTTACTACCGATTATGTTTATGGTCCGGGCATACCTGTGCGCAACCTAAGTCTTTGTAATCAAGTAAACAATACTTTTGCAAATTTTGGAGTGTTTGATGAACAGCACAACTTTTACATTCCTGCGGACCCGGATGATCCATTTTCTCAACCAGTTAATTATACTTCTCAGGTGAATACGATTCGTTATGAGCCATATCAACGTGGCGGAGTCTTTCTGAATTGGCCTCCAAATCTGCCTAATTTGACTAATGTGGCTATGTGGGGCCAGTACGGGTGGAGATTATGTCAGAAAAATCTTGATACTGAAGAACAGAGCTGCAATAATTTTTATTCGAACCCTATGGGACAAATAGGTATCTCGGGTTGTGGTGACTACCATAATTTCTGTTTTGGAGGATATCGTGATGCTGCACCAGAGCAGGGTGGAGCTTACCAGACAGGCACATCATCATATATCAAATATTTGGGCGACAATAAATTTGTTATTATTAGAAAAAGCGTGGAGGGTGCAGGGGTATGTCCTGATCTGACATTTATACGTCAACTTGGCTATTTTGAAGTTTTTGGAAACGGTCCCGCGAACTGTGGGGATAGTGTTCAAAGCGGGGTTGAGGAGTGTGATGATGGCAATGCCATTGGGGAAGACGGATGTAGCCCTCTTTGCACTCTTGAATATTGTGGAGATGGCACTGTAAACAATATAAATGAACAGTGTGATGATGGTAATTTGCTTAATGGAGATGGGTGTTCAAATAGTTGTATGTTGGAAGGTCCAGGTCTTTGTGGTAATGGCATCGTTAATCCTGGGGAGACGTGTGATGACAACAACTTGATTAATGGGGATGGTTGTTCGAATAGTTGCCAGCGTGAGTATAGTTGTGGAGATGGTGTAGTCGGAGTGGGTGAGATGTGTGATGACAACAACTTGGAGAATGGAGACGGGTGTTCGAATAGTTGTATGCTTGAACGTTGTGGTGATGGGATTCTAGACCCTGATGGTTATGACAGTAACCCCCTAAACACTAACGATGATGAGCAGTGTGATGATGGTAATTTGCTTAATGGA
>CAYHLN010000037.1:0-2090 GCA_964357505.1 Candidatus Woesearchaeota archaeon
CATTCATTAAATTGAAAGTAATATTTGCAAAGTTAGTTTCAGTCAAAGAAACATTAACATAAATATTGCTTAGAGAAACATTAACCCCGTCATTTTCGGTCCCAGTTCCAAAACTAACCAAAGGCCTCGTAGTATCAAGAGTAACCGTTCTCGTCAAAGTAGAATTTGCATTGTTGTTCGTGTCCCTAGCGCTTGCGTTAAAGTAATAAACTCCATCGCTCAAAGAAGTTATATTTATATAATTAGGGCTAGTTATTGTTGTCGTTCTATTGACAATAGTAAATCCTCCCGTAGTATTGTAAAGTTCAATGGTTATGTTCGCCAAATTCGTATCAGTTGCAGTAACATTAATTATTATATTAGAACGTGAAAGATAAGTTGCGTTTGTTTCTGTCCCAGTTCCATAATCAACTCCAGGAATTAAACTATCAACGCTAAAAGTCACGCTCGTTGTTCTGTTTGTATTTCCATAAGAATCATTCGCATAAACTTTCCAATTATTGCTTCCTTGTGATGCAGTCAAGCCAGTCACATTAGTTCCGCAAGTTATTGTTGTGTTTGTAACTCCTAAATCAAGCGAATACCAGCAAGCTTGCAAGTTAGTATCAGATGTAGAATAATTCAAAGCCGTAATTACAGAAGAATAAGTGGTGTTAGTTGGATAAACGATTGTGACGCTAGGCACTAAAGAATCAACGCTGAAAGTCACAGAGCTAGAATTTATATTATTTACCGAATCATTAGCATAAAATATCCAACCGTTTGAACCTTCAGGAGCGGTCACAACACTTCCCGCCTGATAAGTAACGTTGAAGAACAAAGCATCCGTATGTAAAACTGAAGTAACAGCCAAATCAGTAACTTTATTTCTTGCCTGTGCCCTCGTTCCAGAAGTTCCAAAGAAGCTATTACAAGACCAAGATTCAAGCGAAGTTACATCGACGCATGTCAATCCAACTGAAGAAGTTGTAGGTGCATCAAAGCTAACAGAACTAAAACTACCCCCTCCACTAGCGTCAACTTCAACAGCAGCTCCGAAGAGATTTTCTAAATCTCCATCAGCATACCAATCCATACAAAGTTTAACTGTTTGTATCGCTCCGCAATTAGCTATAGAATTATTGTAAACACTCACACTCACTCCCCCATATTTGGTTCCGCCAGAAAATCCATAAGTTTGGTCTTCAGTAACGCCATCGCTTACTCCAAGTCTGTCCGATGTATTAACGTTAGGATAAGTTCCATCACAACTACTCCCGTAAGTGTTTATTGCAACAGTATCTGCAGCAGTGCAACTCTGTACGCGAAGTTCGGTAGTTCCTGCAGGCCTAGCTTCAGGAGTTGAAGGATTAAATGTTACATTAGCACTGCCGTTATAAAACCAATAAGAGCTTATTCCATTCGCATCAGTTGCATTAAAGTAAACTAAAATGCTATTGGTAGAATAAGTCGTGTTTGTCGGTGAAGAAACACCAATCAAAGGCACAGCAGAATCAAACAATAGCGTAAAATTAGTATGATTAAAGGCCCTATTGCTCGCGTTATCAACCGCTTCATAATTCCAGAAAAATCTCCCCTGTGCAGGCAAGGTCACAGACAAATTCACGCTTCCGCTAGTTCCGCTCAAAGCTCTTGCCGTGCTATTAACCAAAGCTCCCGAAGAATTCCAAAGACTAAATGTCGCGTTCGCCAATTGAATATTATCCGTAAATGTCGCATTAAATGAGTGCCCTACGCTAGTAGCCAAAGTATTATTTCCCGGAGCAATCAAATTAACAACAGGATTCTGCGTATCAATATAAATCGTTCTTGTCAATGTAGAATTTGCGTTATTCTGGCTATCAGTAGCCGTAGCGTTGAAGTAATAAGTTCCATTTATCAAAGAAGTTATATTAACATAATTTGGACTTGTCGCAGTAGTCGTTCTATTCACCAAACCTGTAGAGTTAAATAATTCAATAGTTATATTTGACAAACCTCCATCAACCGCGGTAACATTAATCATTATATTGCCTCTTCGTAAGAACGTATTATTCGTTTCCGTCGGCGAAACAAAATCAATAGTGGGCGAAGCGCTATCAACATTAAAT
>CAYHLN010000037.1:2100-7386 GCA_964357505.1 Candidatus Woesearchaeota archaeon
CTATTCACATTTCCAAAACTGTCATTAGCATAAACTCTCCAAGTGTTGCTTCCTTGACTTGCAGTTAGCCCAGTCACATTTGTTCCGCAAGTTACAGTTGTGTTAGTAACTCCTGAATCAACAGAATACCAGCAAGCCTGTAAGTTAGTATCAGAAGCAGAATAGTTCAATGCTGTCTGAACAGAATTATAAGTTGTATTCGTTGGGTAAATTATAGAGACAAGAGGAATTATACTATCAACGCTAAATGTCACGCTTGAAGTATTCAAATTATTAGAGCTATCATTTGCATAAACTTTCCATGTGCTTGAACCTTGTCCTGAATTCAATCCAGTTAAATTGGTCCCGCAGCTCACAGAAGTATTTGTAACTCCAAGATTTACAGAATACCAGCAGGCTTGAGCATCACTCCCGACGCTGTAATTCAATGCTGTTTGAACGGTAGTATAGCTAATATTAGTCGGATAAACTAAACTCAAAGTAGGGGATGTTGTATCCGAAACAACATAAGTAATAGTATAATTAGAACTATTAAACAAATTATTTCCTGCAGTATCATAAACTAAATAATTCCAGAAGAAAGTCGCCTGTGAAGGTAAAGTAACAGATAAATTCACGCTTCCAGAAGTTCCAGCCAAAGCCCTAGTGGTGCTATTCAAAACTGCACTTGATGAGTTCCACAAATAGAATGTTGCATTTGCAAGAGCATTATTATCGCTGAAAGTTGCGTTAAAGCTCTGTGCAGCCACCTCCACAGACGAGCCGTTTGCAGGCGCAATCAAATTAACTTCAGGATTAGTAGTATCAATAACTATAGTACTAGTTCCTGTATTCGCTCTATTTCCTGCAGTATCAACGGCGTGTGATATGAAAGTATGCGTCCCGGTAGCAAGTCCA
The DNA here is from genome assembly GCA_964357505.1 of Candidatus Woesearchaeota archaeon. Lineage (GTDB taxonomy): Archaea > Nanobdellota > Nanobdellia > Pacearchaeales > GW2011-AR1 > JBBSZK01. The sequence goes on from CAYHLN010000037.1 coordinate 2,998, forward strand.
GTAAAATTATTATAATGCTGATTTACTGTAGCATTATACAGTGCTTTTATTTCAGAAGAGTTCAATGTCCGATTAAACAAAAATACTTCATCAATAGTTCCATTCAAGTATCTTGCAAGCCCATAATCTCTTCCGATAGTAGCAGGAATGGTATCACTTGCCCTCGCAACAGCACTTGAGCCAGAAGTTATTGTGCTATCAAGAACATATTGATAGCTCCCTGTCGTATTGCTGTAAGTAAACCCATAAAAATGCCAAATTTCTATATTTGTCGGAGTAACAGAACCAATAGAAGTAAGAGCGGCGCTGGTAGAAGCAACATAAAAGTTAACTGATTTCGCTCCAACATTAGGATGAATAATAAACCCATTGTTAACTCTTGCGCTGAACAAAGTTCCTCCTATGTTCCATTTAGTTGAGTTTGCGTTTGACTTTGCCCAAACAAATGCACTAAAATCTTTACCTATTTTTAAAGCATCTGGAAGATCCACGAACTCATCTTGACCAAGTCCAACCGTAGCATTTCCAAAGGGTCCGCCAGTTCCAATAGTCTGCCCTCCAAGCAAGGAGCCATTAATAGAATAACTTGATAAATCAACTGGATCTCCGCTTCCGTTTACTACATCAAACCCAAGCCATAACGATAAGCTATTATCAAAATCAGTAAAAGCAAAATGTTCAAGATTGTCATCGCTTGAACTTGTATTAACAAAAATGCTGTTCCCTGTCTGATTACTTCCTGCTGAAGGCGTAGGAGAAACAAAAGAAACGCTTGGGGGGGTAGTATCCGCGGGGTCAATAATATGATCAAACTCCAACGCCCCATTCAAAATCTTTAAATCAAAAGTATCCTGCGTTCTAGAGCCAAGTCCAGAAAGATAAACTTTATTGTACTGATTTTCGCTCACACTCTCAAAACTCGCTAAAACCTCGCTCCCATTATAATCATAAACCTCCACGCTTGGCGTTCCACTAACAACACGAGGATAAATAGTAATATCATTCACGCTCGTCAGGTTCTGCTCAAAAGTCACACGCACATAGTCTCCATCATTAATAGTCTCGCTCCACACCCCATCCCGAGCTTTCACTTCATTATAGATATCAGAAATAAATTCCCTAGAATTATTCAAATGGCTAGCTTGAGTAATTTCAATAATAAATGTCTGATTACTCAATTCAGGAGCAACCCATTCTATATAATCATAAATCCCATTTCCATCACTATCTGCAAGGCTCGAAGCCACTCCAACATTAGATTCAACCCAATAAACACTAACTCCTCCCTGCGACGTAACTCTCCACTCTTCAGGAATCGTGCTGAAAGCAATAACATTCTGATAATGAATAGTATCATGCCCAACAACCAAAATTTCTTTTCCATTTTCAATCTCTTTTTCAATAGAATAGGGTGCAGGAGTTTCATATTCAATAACTGCTTCAGCAACTGACTGTTCAACTAAAAGTTCGATAGCAAAATCAGTCTCAACAACGCTTATTGAAGCATCAGAAACAACATTCCCCGTAATAGTGCCTTCAATTTCTGGAGTAAAATCAACTTCTTCGGTCGTTTCAGCAATCGCATCATTAGAAGATTCTTCAACGCTCTCCCCTAGGGAGGATTCTCCAGCAGAACCATCAGCAAAAGAAGACTCTTCAGAAATTTCCCCTAAATCATCAATTCTTATCCTTCTGCCAGAATCCTTTCCTGACTCTAAGGAAATAACATCAACATTAATCGCATCTGCCGGCAATTCAACAACTATCTCTGAGGCACTATCCAGAGAAATAGTCTGCATCCACTTCACCGGCTGTCCAAGGCGAGCACCCTGTTGAACAAGACTGACATTTACTCCAATACTCTCATTAGTCAAAATTAGAGTTACATTTTCAACACTAACATTTGTCACAGGAGGCTCTTCAGTTGAAATATCTCTCCTTGCAGAAACGAGCCCTTCGTCATTATACAAGATTTCCACAGACAAATTAGTATCAGAAAGAGCAACAAGCCCAAATCCAGCAAGCGGAATATCAAAGACAACCGCCTCTCCTCCAGTAAACTCTCTGCCAAATCCCTCAACTTCCATCGAATGTGTTGTAGAAACAACAACAAGATTAGAGGAAAGATCGATATCAACGCTCCCATCAGAAATCGACTCGCCATCTACCATGACGCTACCTGAGACAATACGAGCAGTCTGTCCCGTTTCCAATTGATAGCTAAAGTCTTGATCTCTGCTCGTAACACCATCAACCGTAAATTGATCTTCTGAAATAGCTTCTCCCGTGATTCCTCCTCCATCCCCTCCTGAATCTCCACTATCTGAACCTGAGTCGCCGCTATCGCTACTCTCTGATCCTGAATCGCTTCCTTCGCTATCCCCTTCAGAGCCTCCATCGCTATCACTTTCCTCAGAACTCTCGTCATCCTCTGAGCTGCTATCGCTGACTTCTTCTGAAATAACATCCGTAGGTTCCTCCGCATCCTCACTTACTGTCTCTTCATCAGACTCGGATGGAGCAGAGGTATCTTCAGATGGTTCAGTAGGAGTCTCAGTTTCAGTAGGGGCAGAGGTATCTTCGGACTCAGCAGGTACGTCAGATTCAACAGGAGTTTCCGTTTCGGTAGGAGTGCTCTCTATTGGGACATCAACAAGCTCCGCCTCATCAGAAGTAATAAAGAGTGTAAAGGTAACATTCGGGTAAACACGTGCCATTCCTGGAACACCATAACCTAAACCATCGCCTTGTAAATTGTGATCATCAAGATAAAAAGTCCCAGAATGTCTCTCAGCATCAAGAACTTGTCCAAGGGTAAATGACTGCACTGCATTGCCAAGCTGCGCAGTCACAACAGCATCAGTCGGAATCAACTCACCAGGCAACAAGCTTAATTTTAAATTGCCACCGACAACCTCTCCAGGAGTATAGGTGCTATCAATATCAAGTGATGCTCGGCCAGTAAAAACTCCATTGAAAGCAAATGTCAGCATTAACACCAGGAAGATAAAAACAAGTCCAACAACACCGAGCATAAACCGCCACTCTGGACGTTTCATAATGACAACATCCTTACCAAGATAGTTTGTTCTTGTTTTTTCTCCAGAGCGCTCTGTCGAATAGAAATACGGGCCATAATGTTTACCCCTGACTGTAGATTTTTTGCGCACCACTTTTTCCCGAAGAACCACGACGGATTCGAAATCACCATGCCTCGGGCCTTTATAAGTATTGCTGAATACTAATAGCTTGAGAAAAATCGCAGCGTTGGCTGTTCGCGAGTCTTCATAGATACAAATTGTTTATGCATCAGCTCAACATTTTGTTCGCATACAAAGTCATGCTGCCTAAAACCGCCGCCAAACGTCTTCGGAATGTGCATCAGCTCATGAATAATCACTTTATCCTGCTCTGCGCGAGGCATCCGATCAAACCGTTCCAAAAACTCAATAGCATAATGTGCTTTCACACCAATAGCTTTTTGCATCAATTTTCCAATAGTATGACACCGTGCAATTGTCCGTTTTGTCGAAGATCCGGAACCCCTGAAGCATTTTACTCTAGAAATATCAACATGTTCCATGCTCAATAATGTGACAATTTCTTCCATACGTTGCTGCAAATCAGGCGCCTCATGATATTTCATCTCTTTTGTACCTCCTTGAAGATTATCGCGTGTGGTTTTTAAGGATTATGAAGTTAGAAGTTAGAATTTAAAAATCGTACCCCTCAGTAGGAAAAAGTTTAAATACTAATTCCCACTAAAGAAAGCATGGAAATCGTACGTGAAATAAATGAAAAAGGACAGGTCGTCATTCCCATAGATATCCGCGTCTTGCTTGGTTTAAAAAGAAGAAGTAAAATAGTATTTGAAGTTAAAGATAAAGAGGTCAAAATAAAGTCGCAACAAAACGGAGAAGAATGGCTGAAACATTTTCTCAGATATCAAAAAAAGGGAAAAAGTCTGACGTTAAAGGAAATGAAAAAAATAGAGGAAGAAAGTTATGATCTACCTTGATACCAATGTATTGATTTATCCAATTAGTGGTACAGATACAAAATCTATTGCTTGTGGGGCAATTCTGGATAAGGTTTTCAAAGGAGAACAAGAGGCAGGAACTTCCTGCTTAACCTGGGACGAATTTCAGCACGCACTCAAAAAAGTAATCGGAAAAGAGAATGCTATTCTGTCAGGAGCAACACTCCTCAAGTCTCCAAATATTACTTTCTTTAAGGCAGATTTGCCCGTCATTCAAAAAGCGCAAGAAATTACAGAGTCCTATGGTCTCGATCCTCGAGATGCAATTCACGCAGCCACTCCAATCATTAATAATAGTGATGAAATAGTTTCAGATGATCCAGATTTTGATAAAGTCAAGGGGCTTAAAA
>CAYHLN010000038.1:0-7183 GCA_964357505.1 Candidatus Woesearchaeota archaeon
GGTAGTGTGCATATGATGAATAAGTGTCATGCTGGTTTGATTTTTGTGGCCCGTGACTTTAGAAATGCTGTGAGTGAATATGGGTTATCTTTGTAATAACTACGTCTATTAGACTGTCACTTTTGTCACTTTATGAAACAGCCAGAAGCAAGCATATCTTCAAATAAATTCTCGGTCTGGGAAGCAGATCATGAATGCTGGAAATGCCTAAAGACCACTAAGGTCTACGCAATCTCTATTAACGACCAACTTTTAAAGAATATATCTTCTCTTTCGGACGAAGCGGTTCAAGCATTAACACCGATATCAAAAACGTTTTTTCGTGATAAAAGCGGAATGGCTGAAAGCACTTATTACATGAACCATTGTGAGCACTGCGGCACCAAGCAAGGAGACTGGTTCCTACATATGGAGCCAGATGGAGTATTTTGGGGAGAACATGAAAGAAGGCTATCTTCATCCCATCAGATCCCAATCGATGCAGAGATCTCTTTTTAATGTGCGCTCGAGACGCATCGTTTGAATGGTGTAGAATGAGTCAATCTACCAAGCAGGGTATATGACCAATCGGTTCTAGCCCGAGGTAGCCAACATGTAATTTATGAAAGTACTCATCGTCGGCGGAGGTGTTGGAGGCCCCACACTTGCAACACTTCTCTCTCGACAGGGAAATGACGTTGTTCTGATCGACAAAACACCTCAATGGAAAAACATTGGCTTCGGGCTCACGTTGTGGGGAAACGGGAGAAAAATACTACGTGGACTCGGCATAGACTCAGAACTGGCGGCTTTTGGATATGAAGTTCCTTTTATTCGGGCATATTCTTCTGAAGGGAAGCAAATATGGAAGGATTTACAGTTTGGAGATTTCAAAGATCTTGGTGGTTCAGTACTCATCGTTCCGCGGGCACATCTTCATGAGCTCATCATTAAAGCGATTCCAAAAGAGGTTGACGTTCGTTTGGGATTGAGTATTGAATCACTCACTCAATCCGAAGAAAGAGTCGATGTGATTTTTAATAACGAAACAACTGAATCATTTGATCTCGTTGTTGGAGCAGATGGCGTTGCGTCTCGTGTTAGGGATCTTGTTTTTGGGAATAAAGATTTACGACGATATGGGTGGCGCTTTTGGGTTTTCTGGGCTCCTCAGGATGCTCCAAAATCGCCCTATGCTTTTTCCGTTTCAGGAACAGATGCCGCCATGGGGGCTTGGCCAACTCGGCACGGCAGTTTCATTGGTATCGGTCAGTTCGGCAAAGAGGCGCTCACCTCTGACCCACAGTCGCTCTTGTATACATTCAAATCTTTCCTTACAAGCCGAGGATGGACGGACAAACACTTTGAAGAAGTTCTTAAAAACGCACCCAATGATTTTTTTGATGAATTGCGTTACGTAAAGATGGGAGCATGGAAGAGGGGGAGGGTGGTACTCCTTGGTGACGCTCGTCACGCATTTGCTCCTATCATCGGATGGGGGGCTTCGCTTGCACTCGAAGATGCATGGGTATTGGCGGAAGAATTAAAACGAAACACCGACATTTCCAAAGCACTTGCAGGATATGAAAAACGAAGAGATAGACGCGTTCGTAAGGTGCGACGATTCTCTGGGTTCATAGAGCTAGCTGCCAATTTCACAAGTCGAATCTTTGTCTTTTTTCGCAACACTCTTGGGCGCTGGTTGCCTCGATTTCTCCTTACGTTTCCTTTACGAAAGATGCTTAGAGAAGAAATATAATTGACGTATACTAGTTCCAACATTGTCCCAGAAAATCATTGTTGACAGACTTGCTCTTGAGAAGTATTCTCCCCACAGACTCGTCGTCTAATCTCTGTGGTTAGGCGCGCCACCAATCAATTGTGAACTGGAGGAAGCGATGAAAACCCTGTGGACTTTGGTGGGCTGTGCTCTGATTTTCTCGTGGATCTCGAGCCAGCCACCCCAGTACAACAACATCAAGGCCGAGGCGATTCCGGAAGGGGTCGAGCGTCTTCGTACAACGAAGGTGTTGGAGGAGACCGTCGTCGTTCTGCCGACGGTCGAATACCTGAGCCTCCTCAACACGCTCTGCTTGGACTCCTCGAGTCTCGGTCGGGACGAGTGCCTCTGGCGATTGAACGAAGTGAGGAAAGGTCAGAGCGACATCAATGCTCGGCTCAACCCTCTCTACGGCAGAGCTCCTTTCGATGAGAAGCAACTCCAGTACGTGGTGATGGGGGCGACACGGACTCTCGAGCTCTTGGAGAAATGGGAGCGAGAGTTCGCAAGCGAGCTCGTTGCCCCAGTGGCGTAGGCGACACGCGGAGCCCAAGGAGGGAGAGCCTATCGGTAGGTTCTCAAACCTCCGAGGGCTCTTTCTCTTTTATGGGTAAAGCTGAGTTATAATAGTTCCAACATCGTCCCAGGTAGCCAACCCGTAACTTATGACAAAACTTTATATCATGTGCGGTCCAGCATTTGCTGGTAAAAGCACACTTGCACGGAAGATTGCTGAACGTATCGGAAGCAAGTTGGTCGCGTTTGATACGATGTGGGTAGAAGAAGATAAAAAGAATTCAGTTCCTAGAGATGCAGAAGGGTGGAGATATATTCGTGATAAAGCTCAAGAAGAAGTTCTCCGATTTCTTAAAGAAGGAATATCTGTGGTTTATGATGACAACAATCCAAAACGTGATCATCGTGAAGAGTTGAAACGTGTTGCAGAAAAAGCCGGAACGGAAGCATTTGTTGTGTATTTGAACACCTCGCTTGATGTTATTCGCGAAAGGGAGAAAGCGAACAGAATCTCGCAGGATCGCCATGACGTTGAACCGGAGAATTTCGAGAAGGTTTTGAGTGATATGGAAGCTCCGACTCCTGATGAGAATGTTCTTGTGTTTAAGCCCGACACCGATTCAGAAACCTTTCTTAAAAGTCTCTAGAAGATATGCACAAAGCCGAACCACCACAGGAACTCTTGCAATGCTACGACGAGCAAGGAAATCCTTCTGGTTCAAAAACACGAGCAGAAATAAAAGAAGGATCTGAAGATTGTTGGTGTGGTGTTGTAAATGTGTGGGTGGTGAATGATGATGGACGTCTCCTCTGTTCGAAGCGCTCAGACGGTCTTTCTGGCAATCCAGGGAAATGGCAGACATATTTTGGAGGTCATATCCCCGCTGGGCTTGGCTTCCGAGAAGCGGCAGTGAAGGAATTAGGAGAGGAAATTGGAGTTCGCTTTGAAGACAGAGATTTCTTTTTTATTCATCGAGGCAAGGATGACGTAAATCGAAAGTTTTTCGAAAGCTATACAGTGCGCTTCAATGGCAAAGTAGAAGACCTTCATTTTTCTGATGGGGAAATTACTGAGGTGCGGTGGATGTCTATTGATGAATATCTAGCTGAAGAAGCACAAAACCCAGAACAGTGGTGCAATGGGTGTAAACCTGAACGCCAAAAAGCCATTCGAGAATGGGTTAAAACGTTTTAAAGTAAGTTCCAACATCGTCCCAGGTAGCCAACAAACAGATTATGGATTTAAGTCAGCAGATCTACACAGTCTTGGTTAAGAGAAAATATAATCGCGGAAAGCCTTTTCTTGCTGAAAAAATTCTCGATATTATCAAGACATCTGTCGAGAACGACGAACCCATAAAACTCGTCGGCTTTTGGGGTACGGGACCCAAGGATGCGCCAAATTGGGCAGACAAAGAGTCCTGTGATTTCTTGAATGATCTAAACAAGGAAATTCAGGAGATATATAAACCAGGGATTGAGTTCACATTCATTTTTGCTAACTCTCACGGAATTCATAATGGTTATGAATCCGAACGTATCAGTTCTTACATTCGCGGAATAACCACTATCTTTGATAAGTATAATTTCAAACATCTTTTTCTGGATGCGCTTTGGATAAAATACAACATCAGTTTTGAGAAGATCCTCTCTGAGGTTAGTAGTAAACTCGAGGGTTGGTGGAAGGAGATTCCACAAAGAGAACTCATCGAGAAAAATGCTTCTCAAAGAAACAAGGCACACTCTCCGGAAATTGCGGCGCAGAAGTACTATGTAATGAGAGAACTAGAGAAAGAAATGTTCGAAAAGGATTTCAGCGGGTACATATTCCACGCTTTCTCAGATTCCAAGTTGCAGGTAGTATTGCCCAATATGCCGACATTGTATTTCTATGGGAGAGACAGTTGGTCTAATGCCCCATGGTTTGTTGCAGGAGAAAAGCCTCAGGTTTAGGCCTTATACTAGTTCCAACATCGTACCAGATAGCCAACCAATAAATATGAAAACTTGGATATCACCAAAGGCAAAGAAAGGTTTACCAAGCAAGATTCAAGGAATAGGAATTTTTGCTATTGAAGATATTGCAAAAGACGAGATAGTGATAGTTAAGGCAGGACATCTTCTTGCGCTTAACCAAGTAGAAGCACTGCATTCAGATCTTCATCCCGAACTTCAGGTGGCTGATGATTTGTTTGTCTGTCCTTCGAGTGAATCAGAAATTGAAGATAGTATGGCGCATATCAATCATAGCTGTGATCCAAATGTTGGAATGAGAGGGGACATCGTCTCTGTAGCAATGAGAGATATAAAGGCGGGTGAAGAGCTCGTTGCTGATTATGGAATGGTAGACAATCGCGACTATCAGATGACGTGTACTTGTGGCGCGGACAGTTGTCGTAAGACAATCACAGGTCATGACTTCTTACTTCCTGAGGTTAAGAAATACGGCAAATATCTTTCTGCGTACATCCAATCAAAGCTTCAGTCCTAATACTAGTTCCAACATCGTCCCTGCCTGCCGGCCGTGCCTACGGCAGGTAACAGGCAGGCCAGGTAGCCAATAACCATGAGTAATAAAATCCTAACGATTATTGAGGGGAAAGTAAGTGAAGATAAGTGGTTGATACTCCAAGATGCATATCAAAAGGTAGACAAAGAAAGCCTACCCGACTCACTGCTTGGTTCGCATTTAATTCAAGACGCGAATGAACCAGAGGTGTGGCGTATTGTTACCATATGGGAAAATATTGAAGCGATGAATACCTATAGAAAAAGCGTTGAGACCCCAGCTTGGATTTTGGTTTATAAAGAAGTAAACACAGAACCAAGGTTGGTGATTAATGAAATCGTTTTGTCGAAATGATTATTGTTCCAACATTCTCCATATGATCAACATCACATATTTTGTCCACGGAACGACAATAGATAACCAGAAAGAGATTTCTTCTGGCTGGTCTGACGCGCCACTTTCGGAACTAGGCGAACAGCAGTCAGTTGCTCTCAAGGATCAAACCAAAGATAAACACTTTGATGTGGTGTTTTGTTCCGATCTTCAACGAGCTAGAAAGTCCGCAGAGCTCGCATGGGGCGGTGTGTATGAAATCATTCCTGATGCTCGTCTTCGCGAATGTAACTACGGAGATATGAACGGCCATCCTTCAGAAGAGGTTGAACCACTCCAAGAGAAAGAGATGCATTTCAAACCATTTCCCAATGGTGAGAGCTACGAGGATGTGAAGAATCGAATTGCGGATTTTCTTGAATTTCTCAAGGCGAACTACGATGGGAAGAATATTGCCATCGTTGGACATAAAGCCCCACAGCTCGCGCTTGATGTGCTGACTAAAAACATGACGTGGGATGAGGCGCTGGCTAATGACTGGAGGAAGACTAAGTCATGGAAGCCAGGCTGGGAGTACCAACTAAACTAGTTCCACCATTGTCCCTGCCTTCCGGCAGGCAGGTCAGATAGCCAACCGGTGAATTTGTTATACTTCGTCCATGAGAAAAATAGTTGTCCAAGAGTTTATTACCCTCGACGGCGTCATGCAGGCACCGGGTGGACCGGAGGAGGATACATCAAACGGCTTCACCTATGGTGGCTGGACCGCGCCGTATTTTCACGAAGCTGATGTGGAGGCCGGTGCGTTGATGCAGAAATGGCTGAAGCCCACGGATCTTCTTTTGGGTAGAAAAACATTCGAAATTTTTGCTGGATACTGGCCCGAACACGCAGATATGTGGCCGGGTATCATGGATGTCACCAAATATTGCGTGAGCACTACCACGGACACATCGGACTGGAAACATTCAGTGTTTCTGAAAACTGTTGACGATATCAAACAACTCAAGAACGGAGAGGGTTCGGATCTCCACGTCATCGGGAGCGGTGGTCTTGTCCAAACACTTTTCAAACATGATCTGGTTGATGAGCTGAGGTTGATGACATTTCCAGTCACCCTCGGCACGGGCAAGCGTTTGTTCGCCGAGGGCACGATTCCTGCAGCTTTTGAGATTATGGACAGTTTGATCACAAAAAACGGTGTCATTTTCGCTAGCTATAAGCGAGCGGGGGAAGTGAAGACGGGTACTGTTGGGTAACTCACACACCATGAATTTGAGCAACAAAATCGTTTGGGCCCATGGTGGCTGTTTTGACAAGAACTGCGCCAGAATATATCGAACTAATTCTAAAGAAGTTTGTGAGGCATCTAGCAAAAAGGACCATGTTGGTGTCATCGAGTTGGATGTCAGAAAATCGAGCGATGGGGTCCTCTATTGCTTCCATGGAAACCTTTTTCAATACAACGTCGCTCTGAGATTTTCGAAGTCGCTTAAGCAGTTGCAAGAACAATACGGAGTACACACTCTTGAGGAAATTTTGAATGTAATCACTCCAGACAAAATAGTTTTCTTGGACATTAAAGATGATGCGATCACAAAAGAGGATATTTTAAACTCTTTCAAGAAGAAGACTTTCAAAGAAGTAATCTTGGGGAATAAGTCGCCCTCTTTATTGCAGAAGTTTTCTGATATGCCTGAAAACTTCTTTAAAATCTTGAACGGAAATATCTTTTGTAACTTCTATGATTTGGAAAAACTCAAAAAGCAACGATTTAAATATCTTGAAGTTGTTTTCCCATGTCAGATACACAAGGATTCAGTCGGGAAAACAGAAAAATTAGGAATGGAGTTCAGTTGTGCGCCATTGTTCTTCTTGGGCCCAAGGAGTTATTGGCGAAAGATCCAGAAGTATGGAATAAAGCACGTTTCAAGTGACTTTATTTAACCAGAAGGGGATGATAAGTATGTTTGATGCGATAGTTTCACCCCCTCTGCCCACCAGTAGGATAGAATAGAGCACAGATGAATTCAGATATGGACCACAAGACGCTCACCATCTTCCGC
>CAYHLN010000039.1:0-6805 GCA_964357505.1 Candidatus Woesearchaeota archaeon
GGTATACAAAAAATAAAAAGGCGATTACTGCTTGGTCCGTGGTGAGTGCCGCTATCGGATCCACACTTTGGGTAATCAACCTACTAGGATTTAGCACAAACCCTCAGCACTATTACTCTGCTTGGGGTCTGCTTGATCCAAACTTAAAGATAAATGTGGTCTTGATTTTCAACATAATTTTTACCTTTATTGTTGCGACGATTATGAATCGATCAAAACCAAATGTTCAATCGGCTAGTTCGCCTAATCACTCTTAACAGTAACTTAAGGAAAATTAATATCTTCCCAGCCATCAACTCTTCCCCTTGGTTCTGTAAATTGATACCTAAATGAAACCTTATCGTTATTTCTTCCAGGTCCCCGCCCTTGCGTTAGACAAACTTTCAGTCCATATTTCACTCCATGAAAACCAACTCCGTCAACTTCGTTAGAGTCTGCTTCATGAGCGCCAAACGAAACTCTACCTACAATCCCATTATTAGAATAAATTAAGAAATTTGAGCCTCCTTGATAAAATCCTCCTCCTGCAACACCGCCAAGAGGCACAATCTCTATGTCTTTAACAGCTCTTTCTACTTCCTCACGACTAACTGGATTTTTAGAAATTGCATAAGGCCTTTTCAATATAGCGCGCAATCCAGGTAAATTTGCAAGTGCTTCACTTCCCGTCTGTGGAACCTTCATATTTTTCATTTTATTTCAAGAGCTGTTCAATACCTAAATAAATTCCGGCACCCAACGCGCCAAGAATCGTGCTTTGGTAGGTACATAGAATCGTGCCTCGCGCCACTAATAGCGCCAAGGAAGATGCCGTATGTAGCGGTCTAGATTCCCCGAGCGACTTACTGGTCTCTACGGAGTCAAAGATTTCCTCTATTGCTTCGTCGTGATCTCCACGCATAGGGATATGTTGTCGATCACTCGGGCGTTTTTCCATAACATACTTGTAAAAGCCATATCCTGGGGCAAAGTCTCTAGCTTTCGCTAAAGGGGGAAGAGAGAGTTTTCTAACTGTATCGCCTTGTTCATCCGTGTAAAATGTATCTAGCTTTTTTACCATGAATAATGTTTTCCAACACAATATTTAAAACTTTCCATATATGTTATTTTATAGTGGTTACAATATACCTCGCTAGAAAAGCTTAAATACTTACTGTATCATTGTGTATCATGGAAATAGAAACGTTTACTCGCAAATGGGGAAACTCCATTGTCGTTATTATTCCTGCAGATATCGCGGAAAAGAAACACATCAAGGAGAATGAAAAAGTTAGTTTTTCAGTAGAGAAAACACGTCCAAAAGCTGGAGCGTTGTGGGGATTTGGTAAGGGAAGATTCAAGAAATCAGCACAGGCAATGAAGGACGAGATACGCGCCGGGTGGCTGAGTGATTCTGACAGGAAAAGAGAGGAAGAATGGGCGAAGAAAGGAAGATAGCTTCTCAAGAAGACGAAGGCTATTTCTTTGATTCATATGCAATTATAGAAATCTTAGAACAAAACCCCAATTATGAAAAATATAAAGAAAGCGAGGCGACCCTCACTGTTTTTAATTTAGCAGAAATATATTACTCATGTCTAGATGGTTTCAATAAAGAGGAATTAGAGGAAATATATAGCAAATACAAAGAGTCGGTTGTTGAAATAGATGACGAAACACTCAAAGAAGCAATGCGGTTTAGAAAAGAACATAGAAAAAAGAACCTTTCGTATACTGATTGCATTGGTTATATTTATGCTCAACGTCATAATATGAAATTTCTCACAGGTGACAAAGAATTTCATGATTTATCCGGCGTGGAGTTTGTTAAATGAAAAAGAAGAATCTTTCATAACACTTTAAATAACGATAACGATTATTTCGTATGAAAAAGAGCACTAAAGGAAAGAATAGAATACATTGTGATTATCACGGCACATGCAAGAATAAGGCGTATCGTGAGGTTTACCCTTCTCAGTTGTCAAATGCAAAAAAAGACGTCGGCTGGAGCTATCTCTGCCGCAAGCATTTTGAACAAGAACGAAAACGTCTGAAAAATAAGTTACCTTATTGCACGCTCGACTAACTTCTAAAGATCCATGAACGTGGGTCTATTCTTCCGATTCATCTAAGCCTAAAAAAGTATCCGAGAAATTTATTACGCGAACTGTCACCTAATATTGCTCGTCCCGATATAACGCTTCCCGTCGTAGGTGCTGGCGAACCTTCTGAGCTTGATCCATCGTTAGAGTCGCTTCCACTATCGCTCCCTTCGGCATCAGAATGTTCTTCTGGCGTCTGACTTGGCTGTTCAGGCTGAGAATCCGGATAGGAACCAGAATAAGACTCAGAAGAGTCTACGGGAGGGCCCTGCTCAGGCGTCCATCCCTCAGGAGGTTGCCAACCAGGTGGCGGGCCTTGTCCCTGCCATTCTTGCGGAGGTCCTTGATAATTTCCAGGATGCGGCTGCCCTCTAGTATCATAACGTTCGTAATCATAAGCTTCGTCCTTAGTACACGTACACTCTCCTCCACTGAAGTCCCACGCTCCCCCGTCGCTTCTGCAACTTTCAGCGCACTGTCGCTCATGCTGTTTTGTCTCTCTAAATCGTTCTTCAAATCCTTGCGTATTCTGGAGCGCACCATCATAACATTTCAATCGTTCTTCAGCGTTATCAATACCTTTGCAATTTGGTCCAGGTCCACCACGGCCGAATTCGCCTTCATGCATTCCGTTGCCCAGGCTCCGCATGAGTTTCTCACACTTCCGAGGATCATTCCGGCCCTCGCCAGTAATACCTGCTTCAATGCACTCCTCCGGAGCGTTTTGATTAAACATAAACATTCCACATTCCTTATGATCAGATAGCCCAGCAGCGATACATTCCTCAGGGGCATTTAATTCAAACATGATTCTTTCACACCGTTCTCTACCTTCCCGCTCGTTCCGAGGATAGCCGTTATTCTCGAATTCCTCAAGACACTCTTCTGGCGTATTTTCTCGTATCATCACTTTCATACAGCTGTCTCTGTCAGTCGCCCCTGCTCGCTTGCATTCGGGAGGTAAAAACTGCTCATTGTCAAATCTCTCTTCATTTGCAGACTCAAGTCTTTCAAGAACGCTTTGCAAATGGGGTGCGTCTTCTAATATCTCAAACATCTCTTCAGTTTGAGAGTCCATTTTCTCACAAGCATTCTCGTCTCCTTCACTACACGCAGTTGCGAGCGGCGCAACCGTAGAACACATCTCTGCAAAACCAGCGTGAGGGACTTTTTCACACTCACATTCTTCACCCTCAGTTCTCATGCAGGTTCCAATAACATCTGCAAAAATTCGTGCCTCTTTCTCTTGTTCTGCTGTTAGTCCTTCAAATAGATCTTGTTGCCATTTCGGAGAATCTGCTTCAGTTCTGCACGTTCGGTAAAATTCTCCCGCATCGAGCCTCGCTAGAGTAGTACAGAGTTCTTTTATCTTAGAGGCAATTTCAACAGCCTCTGCCAGTTCTTCCTGAGTCTTTTCAATATCATCTGCTACCGAACTGTCGATATTATCAATCGTCTTTAGAGTCTTTTTAATGGCTACGGCCCCCCTTAGTATTTCCTCTCTTTGCTCAGGGTCAGTGTTTTCTGTCAGTTCCTCGACACACCCTTGGTAATTTCTATAAGCTCTATCCACAGCCTCTTGGTTTCCTGATTCGTACATTGCTTTCAACTCAGCAACTTTTTCCTTGCATACTTCTACTTTATTGTCAAATCGATCAAAGAATTCGTCAACAAAGTAGAACGTGCTGTCTGGAGCAGTACCCCCACTGCTTTCATCAAGTTCTTGAACATCACTGAATTCACTCTCTGCTTCAGATACAACATCCAACGGTGCTTCCTCGTCTTCAACTGGGGCATCCAGAGCCGCTTCTCCAGCTTCGGTATTTACAGTGATGGAATCTTCGGAAGTACCATCAACTCCACTCTCGACAGCATATACCGAAAATAACCCTCCTATTAAAAGAAGGAGGGAGAACACCAAAAGAACGTACTTATCACCCATGAATACTCTACAATTAAAAGAAAGAGGGTTATATAAATCTTATCCAAAAAAAAGATTCCCAAGCTCGAACACAATACCTTCGCTAGCCTATAAACCTCCAACGAATGCCCGGGCGTGACCTTGTTTACTTCAAAGAAAAACAAACGGTAAACAAAAAACCGGTAAGGCCTAGTTAGAAAAGCTTAAAAAACTTCCATAGGCTTCAAAGAGATGGCCTCTAATTGGAAAAGAAACACCAGGGATTTTTTAATAGGATTTGTCACAGTTATTGGAGTAGGGATTCCAATCCTTTATTCTTCATCAGGGAGCACTGCTCGACAACAAGAAGGGTCTTATTCAACAGATGAAGTCCAGTTGTTACCAGAACCTTCCTCTCTCAATAAGCCCGACCATTATCAAAACAAGAGTGCACCTTCAAAGAAAACATCTCAACCAAACAAGCAGCCTCAAAAAGCAAATAATTTAGAAGCAAAAACTGAGGAAGCTCCACCATTAAGTTACTTTGATGATTACTATCTGAATAAGTATTTACCTCATCGTGCCTCTGGAGAGCGAACAATTGATGAGTTAGTAGCAGACTGGAACGCCCATCTTATTTCACCAGAAATGCAAAAAGCAGAACGGGCTATTGAGGAATATCTAACAGAAAATATAAAACGCAAAAGATCTTCAGATCATTGGGCGTATGCAGATCTCCTACGAGCAAAACCCGATTTTTACGCAACAAAGGCCGAAAGGCGCTTGTTGACGCGATACAGTCTTGAATCTAGGTACAAGGAAGAAGAAAAGTAAATATTAGTTTAAGGATTCAATCACCCTAGGTTTATTGCCGCAATAGTCGACAAATCTTCTATATCCTCCAAGTGAGAAATGCCTTTTACCAAGTTCAAGCGCACGTGCATACAAGATTTCTCTCGCCTTATCTGGACTAGAAGCAATACCAAGAAAACAATTTTCATCTTCAATCATGGAACAAGCACAACGATCACCACTTTTTTGAAAATAAAAAATAGTCGGTTCACCAACAGTCTCGCTAAAAATATCTTTTGAAATTTTCTCAAGAAGTTTCTTTCCCTCTTTAAGACGAGGATTTCTCTCCAAGAGGGCATAGCCTTGCCAGGGAGTATCATCGCTTCCAAAAGGCAAAAGCCAAAGTGAAAATGGTCTTGGTTTCATAGATTTAGCGCAAATTTAACTTATTTAAGCATTTGCATCTTCTGTTAATTCTCAAACAATCGAGTCCTCACAAACACAATCCACGACGTCACTAGTAAAACGATGAAATGCATAATTGTATTATACGTGTGCCAGTCTACTTCATAGTTTCCTGAGATAAGATAACGCACTTCAAGCAAAATAATTACCGGTAGCGCAAGAATAAGTGCTCTCCAGAAATTGGTTTTTCCCTTGCGCACAAAAAAGAACAACAAAGAGCCAATGACAAGCGCACCAACAAACTTGCCGACAGCATACCAAAACAATGGGCTTGTCGAGATAAAGAGAAAAGCATCTGGAATCGGATAAGAGTAGACTTCAAGCACTTCAAGGTTATAATGAACGAACGCATCAACGGCGGTAAAGATGGCCGTTATAAGAAGAAGCCACCAAAAATATGTAAGAAACTTTGTCTTCACCACAATAAAAGATGGTTTGCTTCTTTATAAGTTTTCTTAACTATTTCAAAACAACACACTAATTATTAAATAGTTCCAAGGAACCTATTTCTATGCAGTTTAATTGTCCAGGTTGTGCTGCAGGCGGATGCAACTCTCTAGGGGAACTAGCCTTTTGGCGTGAAGGGGATGAACGAACATCAAAAAATGGAAAGAGAACAAGCTTGGATAGAAAAGGAATTGTTCTTTCTGACGCGCAACTCATAGAACCATGTAATCGATTGAAGAAAACTGAAACCGCTCTCTATTTAGGCATGATGACGCTCCCCAATGAAGCACGATCCACTTCCCAGCTCTTTATGCGAGATGGAGCGTTGATTGTCCACCCTCATGATCGTACCTTGGGAGAAGGTCTTGAGATGTATGTTGCACACCCTGTTATTCGGGTAATCGGAGAAACAGAAGAAATAATACAAAGAGAAGTAGAGCATTTAGGATTCCCCTACGATCGTGCTCAAATAGATAAGTACTGTCCTATATTTTAGTAGATTTTTTAGGGGATCGTACAAATTTAATTCCATACTTCTTCGCTAAGAAACCGATTTTCACCAATGATATCAGAGAAGGGCGTTTCTTAGCTTCAAGTTTCTCTCCATGGTACGGCTTACCAATTTTGTCAAAGAACCTTGCCATTTCACCCGGCTGCACAATTCCAAGCATCTTGCCTTCTTGCGTGCCAACATTACGAAAGGTATGCGCAACGCCAGAAGGAACGTGAATAGTATCTCCGACGTGCGCCTGAGTAGTTTTTAACACATCATTTTCGATCGTATCAAATTCAAAGCTACCCTGGAGAATGTAAAAACTTTCCAGCGATTCATGCTTATGCAACGGCGGACTACTTTTTGGCGGCACGATGATCTCGCCTAGCGCATAAGCGCCATTAGTATCATCACAGGTGACCTTCGCAACAAGGGCGTGATCAATAACAAGTTTAGCATTCCCTTGGCCTTTAGGAATGCGTGTGAGTTTATCCATGTATAAAGAGAGAATCGTATTTTAAGAGCTTTTCTCATCCCATATATCTTTAAAAACTTCAGCGCTGCTCGAGAAAAATGAACGTTTCTCCCAGCGATCTTTATCGGCTCGTGGGCTTTCGTGAGCCGCTT
>CAYHLN010000040.1:0-6351 GCA_964357505.1 Candidatus Woesearchaeota archaeon
TTGGCTAGTTAGACGAGCCCGTAGCTCAGCCTGGTTTAGAGCACCGCTCTTATATGAAACGCGTTCACAAGAGCGTCACTCTCATCGAGCGATCGAAGAGAGGCGGGGGTCCCAGGTTCAAATCCTGGCGGGCTCATACAATAACAAACAGAAATGTATGTTGAGAATTAATAATCCTTATTAACCCACTACGCGAAACAAACGCATGGCCAACCCACTTGAATTCTTAAGAGGCATGAAGTATCCTGGACGTTTTATCGTACTCGGTATGAGTGAAAACGAGAGGGTTGCAGTCTACGGGATAACGGGAAGGAGCCCTGCAAGCCGGGCTCGAAAGCTAGTGACAGGAGATATAGATATTACCCTTAACAACAAAGCGCGTGGAATTCTTGTAGAACCTACCGACTCTGAAATTCTCAAGCAAGGCAATCCTAAGCTGTTAATTTACCCTGCAATGATATTCAGAAATGGTGCGGCTGTACAAGAAGCCGTAGTAAGCAACGGAATTCAAACAACAGATGTCTATCGGCTCATTAGCACTAACGGACCAGCGCGATCCATTCTCCAAGCACATGCAGACCATAGCTACGAACCGGATGTGCCAAACTACACGCCGCGTATTAGTGGTCATCTTGGAAGAGAGCGAGCAGCATTGGGAATGATTAGAAGAACGTTAGAGGGAGGAGCGGAGCGTGCATGTCTTGAGTTTCCGTTCGAGCCCGGGAGTGGACGCTTCATCGCCACATATACGGGAGAAAACGCAAATCCATTACCCTCATTTAGACGCGAACCAATTACGATCAGAATACCGGGTAAAAACCCTAAGGAAACAGCCCAAGCTTTCTACGACGCACTTAGTCCAACAAACGGAGATCCAGATTACCGCGTTGCTATCGCAGTTGCATATCTCTCTAACGAGGTGAGCGCACAGCCAGCCCGTGGTCTCCACATCATCAACCGTTCAGAACAAAAAGCAGCTTAAAATCTCAAAAGCACACCTTTAAAAACAACAATCAATTATAGAAAAAATGGCTAAAAAGCAATCTAAAAGCCCAAATGCAAAACAGAAGATAAGCGAAGGTCTTGCAATCGTCTGCCTTGTTCTAAATATACTCATCCTACCCGGTCTCGGCACACTCATTGGCGGCCGCACACGTGAAGGAGTATGGCAACTAGTCTTGCTTATCGGAGGATTAATTATAGGCTTTTTACTTACAATCACCATTGTTGGCGCAATTATCGGAATTCCAATAATGATCGCCGGCCCCTTAGGTGCATGGATATGGGGAATCGTATCAGGCGTTAGAATCGTGAAGGAGTCAGCATGAGGAAGCACGACACAGAATCCCAAGTTATAGCTTTTGTCGCAGTCTTCTTAACGATCATTGGCTTCATCATTGCACTTTTCATACGACGCGATGATCGCTACGTGATGTACTACGCAAAGCACGGCCTCGTGCTGTTTATCTTTCAGGTCATCATTGCATTCGTTACAAGCATCGCCTTCTTCAACTTCTTCACCATCCCTCTTTGGATAGTCTTTCTTATAGCCTGGATATGGTGCTGGATTAACGCGCTCTCAGGTGAAACAAGGCCAACGCCATTAGTAACTCACTTTGCAGAAAAAATAGATTTCTAAATTATTTAGTACAAACAACAAGAGCATACTCTCGTTCTTCATCGGTTAAGAATTCCCCTTCTGGGAAGTACATACGGCAGAAATTCTCCAACTCTCGAGCATAGTATTTGTAGATCACCGCCACTAAGATCTCATCTCCTTTCTTGAAGACAACGCTCTTTTCCGCATGTTGGATAGTCTTATCAGTTAAAAGTGTGTAAAAGCATTCAACCCGGGAGTTACCAAAGCGTGCATCGTAACGGACCTCCTCATCCTTAAATCCAAGGCCATGCATAAGATGAATATACCACTGGTGAAAGAGTGTATCCTTATAGATCTCTAAGTGCACAAGCCGCTTCCCTGTTCTAACACCATTTCCAATAACAAGAAAGTCTCCCCTAAACCATTCCTTGCTGAGATTAAAGAGAAAATCATTAATCTCAAAGAATGCCAACGAGCTTCCAAGTAGGAGAACCACGTTACGCTGGTAGTTCGTACCACGAAGCATAGAAATGGTGGTGGCCCAATCACTAGACGGCACATGCTGCGGCTTGTGAATGATCACGTGAGGAAGGCGAGCATTTCGAACAACAGCCGAAGCTTGCTGTGTCAAGAAGGGGCTTATATTTACCGGGCAGTATCGTATTTTCACTTTTGGACCAAGGAGATTGATAAATCGAACAACACGATCATCATTTGCGCAATGGAGATCAATCAGATTGAAGGGCTGGTTTCCTAAGACTTTTTTCAGAGCGGCCGCACTCTCCTTCATCAAGTCCAGCTCACGCTCGATAATACGCTCACGATAAATAGGAAAATTCTTCAAATTGAGAAAGGCTTGAGCAAGATCAGGAGAAGAATAGAAAAGATCAGGGCTTGAAAGCTCCCACACGCGCTTCTTTTTTTCTTTTGAGTAGCCAAGGCGAATAAGCTCCTTGAATACCGATTCGTTAACCATAATAATAGAGATATGAATGGTTTTTATGTCTTGTGATTTTTACATTCCTTCCAGTAACCTTTAAAAGCCATCTTTCTCTTCAACTCCAATGCCCTTGTAGTCTAGTGGTCAAGGACGATGCCCTTTCGCGGCGTAAACCCGGGTTCGAATCCCGGCAGGGGCATGATGCTCTCATGGCATAATCATAAAGTAGCGGACTTAGTTTCTCTATACACTTAACAAGTTAAATTTTTATATACCGATATATATCTCCATAGATGTGGAAAGCAAAATTCTCAGTCTATGACAAAGAAGCAGTGTATGCATCCAGAGCTAAAAAGTTTAATGTAAGCGTTCATGGATATATGTTAAATTATCATTCTGACAAAAAACATTTTTATTTTACATTATTAGCGTTTGTTGAAGGGAACAATAAACTCAGAGGAGAATTTATCAAAGACTTAAGCAAGGATAAAAAAGTTCATTATTTTGAGAATCATAATTATTTCTTTGTTTGTACATTGAAGCATACAAAGCTAAAAGAAAAGGAAAGAGGGGGGAGTTTATTCTACAATCCCTTGCTTATACAAATAAAACCATTTATCATTTACCCCGATGGAACAGAGGAGCTTGAACTTGCTTGCTTTGACAGAAAATATCTTGAAAAAATGCTAAATATTTCAGAAAAAAGATATAACTTAAAACTTGAATACATAAAAAAAGAAGAAATCGAAGATATTGGAATATTGACTGTTTTCCCCAAATTAACAGAAAAACAAAGAAATGCCATAAATTCTGCCGTGAAGTATGGATACTATGAATATCCCCGAAAAATAGACGTTCAAGACTTAGCAAAAAAGAATAATTTATCTTTTTCTACTTTCCAAGAACATTTGAGAAAAGCAGAAAATAAATTAATTCCATTAGCGGCAAAGAAAAGATAGTGCCGATATATATCGGTTAAAGTTATATCTATAGTCTTTTTTAGATAATTTTATGGTACGTAAAGAAATATATCATCACAGTGAATACCTATTAGCCTTTGCAGATAGATTAGCAAATGCTGGAAACGCCAAAAGACGAGAAAGAAAGTGGGAGACTTATTTCAAATGTAGTCATCCTAATCTGAATGGTTTTGAAATTATAGTAAAGCGACCGGATTTGGGCATCGGGCACGCAGTTGGTTGCGATACTACCTTAAAAGGAACCGAAGAGCAAATAAGCGAATTCATAAGGGCAGCAGGATCATACCTAGATAACGTAGTAGATAGCAAAAGATGTGTTGAGCGCCATCTGAAAAACAGATAGATTATTTGACCAAATCCCATCATTCTGCCACGAGAGCTATTAGCACGGCAGGGGCATGATCCCATTATGCAATTTTGATGGTTTCTTGAGTATACAACTTTTATACAATACTGGACAGACCTAAGAGATTTATAAGGATTGTCGAGATGGAATGGATAGTTTTATTCTAACTTTTTGAGAACGTCTAGGAGGACGTTCTCTATACGGTTAAACTGTGGAAAGATAGTGAGAATTTCCTTTCTCAAATTGATAATGCTCCAACTCTGCATGCTTTCCTTGTAAGAAACGTAACCCAAAATATTAATCGTGTCCTTAAGTATAAGCTGCTTGAAGTCTTCTTCCCATATGACTTCTCCTTCTTTTTCCGACTAGCTGGTTTCTTTGTAGTTCATGCATAGGGCACCTCTTTTCCAGCTGGGCTGGATTTAGTTACTTCTTACGCTTGTTCGCTTCGTCTAGTATTTTGAAATAGTCCTCTCCAACTCTTTCAACAAGACTCTTAAGTTTATCAAGAACTTTTTGGACTTCCTCTTCAGAAGGCCCCTCCAGTTCCATAAACGTTAGTTTAGCAGGTTTTGTTAATTCTATAAATGCAATCTCTACCTTTTCTAATTGCCAGTACTCCCGTTCGGAATGATTCTCCAGAAGCGTGTAAAACTGCATATGATTAAACATTTGTGCAACGGCTTCAGGATTGTCGACTTTGCTCGTTAATTCAATACGCTTCCAGATATCGCTCTCAGTTTCACACTTACCTTTGAAAGTCACTTCTGCGGCGCCCCCCTTAACACGTAAACGCAAGAAGTCTTTAGCGTTTTTCATATCAGTATCTTCTAAACTAAAGTAAGTGTCTGCCAGTGTATATTTTTCCTTAAAGACAGCTCCAAGTTTCTTTAGTTCTGCAATTACTTTTTCTTTATCCCTAAAGGAAAGCTTAATCTCTATTTCGTGTTGCCCCATATTATTTTGGTACCCCCACAGGCTGCGACCGTTTTATAAATCCACTCAATCGAGCCACTACCTCTCCTTGAGGCAATTCAGAATCCATCTCTAAAAGATTATGGTCTCTTTGCGCTTGAGCGTACCTTTCGCCCAACGTTCTCAATTCAAGCAAAGTATCTCTCATATCAAGACCTGCACATAAATGAGAATTATCCAATCCTTTTCTTCTCTGTTCATCCCAACGAGCAAGGGAAGTTTCGGGGGTTAGCTTAAACAAGATAGGATACGTTACATTGGGTAACTGGTCAGTAATGCGTCGAGACATGCCTGCATAGAATGGTTGCGACACTAATCCTTGTTCCGCATCCGCACCAAGTAAAACCAATCTGTCATAAAATCCTCGCTCATAGAGAGCAAAATCGCATCCCGCAGTATAAGCATCTCTCCGTGCTCCAACAAAAGCGTCAAATAATCGTACATGAAATTCTTCTAACCCGTTACAATCGCTAAATCGTATGGGGGGTCGTGAAACTCGAGCACAGCGATATCCTTCTGATTCAAGAAGTCGAGCAAGGGCTTCCTGTTGAGTGGTTTTACCTGCTCGTGACAGTCCCAAAAACTCAATAGTCTCCATTATGAACCTCCAATGATGTTCTTAACTTATCTGTTAGTCTAATAGTACGAACGACAAGATCATAGACTGAGGGACAGAGCAATTCAATTTTATCCTTTATCTTAAATAAGTCATCAAATTCGTTAATATCATCAAAATAACGCAGTTGAATACATTCTCCCTGCGTATTGACCGTTAAATCAATGAATGAATTTTCGGTACTCCATCGAACGTTTTCAAAAATATCCTGTTTGAAAGGTCCTCTTACTCCTATCAAATAAACTCCCCCGTTATGTTCTGGCCCAAAGACAAATTGCCGTTTATCTAAATCTCCGAATGCTTTATTCAAGTCTTGTTCAGTCAAATACGGAACATCCATGGGAATAAGGATTGCTTTTTCATAATGTTTATCATCCAATAAAGTAGAAAAGATTCTACGAAACTTAATGCTTTGTTTTTCCTGTTTACTTCCCGCTTTAACAGGTTGAACTATGAGAGAGTCAATTTCGTATTTCTGTTTGAACAGACGCGCCTCGCGCTTACTATTAACTCCAACAATCAAATCATAACTTTTTGCAAGACTTATATTTTTGATCAAGTCATCAAAACATCGAACGCTAAGTTCATATGCAAAATTCTTTCCTGTAACTTTTCCGACCCGAGTCTTAGTCGCTCCCTTCTCGGGCCACTTGGCATAGATAATGACCACGTTCTTCATGCAAGCACGACCTCTGGCCTTTTAGCTCGTTTTGCACTCATGGTTAGAGGGGTGCCCCCGTTTCCAAGACCTTGATTCCAATACGCAGCGTTCAAGCCCGGGGCAGTATAAAGAAAGTCACGAGACTCTTGAACACATTGCATAATGCTCTCAACGTCACAGGATTCGATAGCCCCTCTTAGAGAAATAGTTTTACCGCTTGCATGGCACGGTTT
>CAYHLN010000041.1:0-6320 GCA_964357505.1 Candidatus Woesearchaeota archaeon
ATTGAAGGCTCGCTTGCGGGTGCATTACTCGCGCGTTACTTGCTCGCGCGTGAAAAAGGGATAATCGTACATAGCTCAACATGCAGTCATAATTTAGTTGATGTTATTAGGCAACATGGTGGCACTCCCGTTAAAGATCATGTGGGACATACATTCATGAATATTCGAATGCGAAAAGAGAAGGCGCTTTTTGGGGTAGAGAATCAAGGACATTTTTTCTATCGAGATAATTTCTATGCGGATTCAGGTATTATTAGTGCCCTGCTGATGTGCCAAATCTATAAACAAGCTGGTAAGAAAATGTCCCAACAAGTATTACAAGTTACTAAATATTGCAAGCTCGAAGAGGTTAATCTGAAGCTGAAGAATACGCTTGATTTATTGGACAAGGTTGAGGAATACTATCGTGCTGAGCACCCTCGATTGATTGATCGCCTTGATGGGCTTACGGTGGAGTTTCCCGATTACTGGTTTAGCATACGTATTAGCCAGACCGAGCATGTCGTGCGGCTGAACGTTGAGGCACATACTGAAGAAGCTGCACAGATTTATCTGAAGAAGTTGATTAGGGTTGTGAATAAAGTTAGTAAATAATCTTTAGTTTGGTATCGTTATAGTGTTAGCATCTAATGTAACAGCCGTCTGTGCTAATGCTCTTCCGTTCAGTGTAGCACCAGTATTCATTTCAATCAGAGTTGCGCTCAATATGTTTCCCTTGAAATTGGATGTTGTTCCAAGCGTTACTTGACCAGCGACTTGCCAGAAGATGTTCTTTGCTTGGCACCCCCCACTTAGGATAATTTTTTTACCAGAACTAATAGAAAGAGTTTGCTCTATCTGAAATATAAAAACTGCGTTTGAATTGCCTCCGCAGTTAAGAGTGACATCTGTTGGTATTATTAAGCCAGTGCCCCATTTGTAAGTTCCGGGAGTTATTGTCATCCCGCCGATATTTCCAGCTCCTAATTCAGTAGAGGTAGGATTTGTCCTTCCAGCAGCGTCGGCGTAAGCTGTTTCCATGTCGCTTGTAGCTGTAGTCATTGTGGTTGGAGTAGGTGCTGTATAATCTGCTGCGTAAATTCTTCCAGTAACTAAAGATGATGTCGCAAATGTATTAGAGGGATCCATTATTAATCCAAATCCTGTTATTGCAGTACTATCTATTGGACTTACTCCAATGTTACCAACAATTGAAGTTGTTCCAGTTGTTGAAATTCCTGATTTTGATAAGATAACAAAATTACCAGCGGTTCTAAGATTTACTGCTGCAGGTCCAGATGAGCCTACTGGTGGAGATGTAGAATTAGAACTTTCTAAACCAGAGGGATCTTCAGAATCTAAGTCAGTAGAAGAATCAGAATCTCCTGATGGGCTATCACTATCATCTTCATAAGATGTAAAACTGGAATCTTCTGAAGAGATATCACTCTCTCCATTTCCTCCTGTTGAAGGGTTTCCGGTTTCAATAATGGGGGTTTTATAACTTGAATACGCGAAATAACCCAGATACGCAAGATAGCTCAGAGTTATAACTGCGACCACAATCAAAGCAATAATGATTGTGGCGATGCCTTCTTTATTCATTTTTTATAACTCTATTAAAAACCTATAGGATATTATTGGGAAAGTGAAGCTTATATACTTGTCTAATTCGTCTAAAGTAGATAAGGCTAATGCAACGGCTCATCTTTTAGAAATTAGTAAGTAAGAAAGTCTAAATATTTTGTTTGGAATATTTTAAATAGAGAGATTTTGAATAAAGAATATGAGAATCGGCGTTGATGTTGACGATGTACTAGCAGACTTTTCTTCACCGCTCGTCTCTTATTTGAATGCTATTTATGGGACTTCATTTGCTTATGACGCGATGCACAGCCCCTATTTTGAACGGGTTTGGAAAATTCCAAGTGTCACGATGAAGACCCACCTGAATGACTTTGTCGCCACTCATATCTACGCGTTAGAACCTTGTCGCGGGGCATCTGATTCATTAGCATCTTTAGTAGATGCAGGACATGAGCTGCATGTTGTCACGGCGCGTGCACATTCTATCAAAGATCAAACAATACGGTGGATAGACGGTCACTTTAAGGGAGTTTTCGTAGAGTGTCATCTTACCAATCAATATGCCGAGGGACCTAAAACGACAAAACCCGATGTATGTTCGAATGAGGGCATTGAATTGATCATTGATGATAACTTAGAACATGTCTATTCGTGTTTAAGAAAGAGTGTAAAAGTTGTGCTCTTTGGCCAGCCTTGGAACAAAATGATAAGGCCGCATAACACTATCGTACGAGCTGATGGTTGGAAAGGTGTTTTGCCTGCTGTTGAGTTGCTTGGTCAGCGTTAGTCAGTTTTATATACGATGAGGCCTTTTTCTTTTCATGAAGAGAGGGATCGATGTGCTTTTCCGTCAGGGCAACTGTCTCTTTTTAGCATATGATCAGGGCATGGAGCATGGACCCGTTGAATTTACGGATGAGAATGTTGACCCATTAAGCATTATTCGGATTGCCAAGCGTGGGCGCTTCACTGGCATTATTTTTCAAAAAGGTATTGCTGAAAAATATAAGAAAGAGATCAAGAAGTCTGGTGTGCCACTGATTGTTAAGCTCAATGGCAAAACCAACTTGTCAAAGGGTGAGCCGCTATCAACTCAATTGTGCACGGTAAAGGAAGCGTGCCGCTTAGGGGCCGCTGCAGTTGGTTATACCATTTATATTGGGAGCGAGCATGAATCGATCATGCTTCGCGAGTTTGTTGAAATTGAGCGGGAGGCACATGCGCTTGGCTTGCCCGTTATTGCGTGGATTTATCCGAGAGGTAAGGCCGTTGCAGATAAAGAGCCTAGCTTGCTGATGGCCTATGCCGCTCGTGTTGCGCTTGAACTTGGGGCCGACATGGTGAAGCTGCATTGGAACGGCAACAAGAATGACTTAGCGTGGGCAGTAAAAGCTGCGGGAAGAACGCATGTTGTCGTCGCAGGCGGGATGAAGACTGATACGAAGACATTCCTGAAGCAAGTCCGAGAAGCTATGAGTGTTGGCGTTGCAGGCTTGGCGATTGGTAGAAATGTCTGGCAAGCTAAAGATCCCTTGAAGATTGCACGGGGTGTCAGAGAGATTCTATGGAAAAAATGAAACTGAAGATTCTTAACTATAATCTATTAAATGGTTTTTGTAATGACCATTCGCCTTACGTCACAGATCATACACGTATGCGTGTGGCTGCTCGCGTTATTGCGAGAGAGAAGCCAGATATTATCGTTCTTACCGAAGCGTACCTGTGGCCTTTTGTCTTGAAAGCCCACTCTAAGGACATTCACCCTATCTTCAAAAAAATGTATTCTTTTATTTCAGAGCCAAAAGGTCAGTTCCGATGGGCTCCTGTCGTTCTCTCACGATTTCCAATAGAGTACGAGGATCATTGCGTTTATCAGAAGCAATGGATTAGAGCCCATATCAAGGTACCTCGGTGCAAACTGGTGCTTGATGTGGTGCACCCCCATCCAGACCTTTCTGAAGATGCACGGGCTGAATTTATTTCTACAATGCTGATGAATGTTCCTAAAAATTATGTACTTTCTGGAGATTTCAACGCCCTATCTCCAGAGGATTCGTATGATCGCGACCGTCTTATTAAAGGCTATCAAACCTTCACTGGCGCTATGGCTGAACGGAAAGTTGACGATCTTCTTAAGCAATTGACGGTCAAAAAGATCCTTGTGGCTGGACTTCAAGATACGTTCATAAAAGCTAATGTGCCGCATGTCGCGACTGTTCCGACAGATCTTCGTAGCAAAGACAAGCGGTCGGCTGTGCGTATTGATTACATTTTTTGTTCCAATGGTTTTAAGATTGTAGATGCAGGCATTATTAAGAATAAAAATGCTGAAAGGGGTTCGGATCACTATCCCATCTATGCTGTTTTAGAGCTATAATTTCGCAAGCTATTTAAGTAGCTAATACACTTATGCTTCAGAGGTGAACTATGATTATTGTAAATTTCAAAAACTATAAGAAAGGAGAAGACGTTCTGGGCCTCGCGAAGAGGATTGAGCGACACGTGCTGCATGCAGTTGTTGCTGTTCCTGCCATGTCTCTTGAGCGTGTGGCTGCTAAAAGCGCTCTCAATGTGTATGCTCAGCACGTTGATGTGACGGATGAGCGCAGCACTGGCCTTATTAGCGCTGAAGGAGTGCGCGCAAGCGGTGCTTCAGGCGCAATCTTGAATCATTCTGAGCATCCGTTGAAAATGGATGTTATTAAGAAAACAATTGATCAATGCAAAAAGGCAGGGCTGGTGACGTTGGTTTGTGCTTCGAGTCTTGAAGAAGTAAAAAAGATCGCTGCTTTTAGACCAGAGATGATTGCTTTTGAAGATCCGAAGCTTATCGGGACTGGAAAATCTATTACCAATACCAAGGCGCACGCAATCGAGAAATTTGTCTCATTGTTACAAGGCAAGCCAACTGTGCCGATTTGTGGTGCCGGGCTTACGAGTGCAAAGGATGTTGATGCAGCCTATGCGCTTGGCTGTAAGGGAATTCTTATTAGTTCTGCTATCGTCGCCAGCAAAAACCCGGAGAAACTGCTAAAGGAGCTGAGCGCATGGAACTTCTAGAAGGCACTCGAGTTGAGTTGGAAAAGCGAGCCGCGCAAGAATTGGCAGAAGAGTTGATGAGGTGTGCGAAGAAGAAGGATGCGGTACTCGCTATTCCAGGAGGGAGAAGCGTGGCAGGTATTTTCAAATACCTTGCACGGCTTGATGTTCCCTGGCGTAACATACACGTATTTATGGTAGATGAACGGTTCGTGCCTCTTGAAAGCGAGCTCAGTAATTATCATTTAGCTCATCAGCATTTTTTAGGACAGCTCATTAGGACACAAAAGCTGCCCAAAGAGAATGTACATCCTTTTACTTTCCAAAGCGGACGTAAACTGCAGGCGCTTGAAGACTATGAAAAACTGCTGAAGCGTTACGGCGGGGTGTTTGATGTTGTACTGCTGAGTGGCGGTGAGGATGGGCATGTTGCAGCGCTCTACCCAGAGCATAGTTCGGTGCGCAATAGCCATAATGGCTTTATTCGTATTTCAGATTCGCCAAAGCCACCAAACGATCGCATGACTGCCTCTGCTGGCTTGATTAAAAAGTCCGGCTTGGGAATTGTTGTGTTTTTCGGAGAAGAGAAAGATGAGGCATTTATGCAGTTTAGCGACCCTACAGTGAGTGAGCGCGCATGTCCCGCAAAGCTTATTACCTTTTGTCGCGAGCATATTGTGTTTCATACCACCTCATGATCATTCTATTTGGAGCCACGGGAGACTTAGCGCAAAAGAAGTTACTTCCTGCACTCTTTTCCATGCATAAGAAAGGCTCTTTGGGCGTGCCGCTTGTGTGTGTGGGTCGGAGAGCCTTAACAAAAGTGCAGTATGCGGAGCTCATGAAATTGCCTTTGTATCAGAGGGATCCTGCTTATCATTCTTTCATGGAGCGTTTGCATTACGTGCAGGTTGATTTTGATCGGCCTTCTGACTCTTTCAAAGCCACGCTCGAGAAGCTTGAAGTTGGCACGAATGCTAAGAAACTGATCTATTTGGCTATTGGAGAGGAGCTTTTTCCTCCAACTTTGACATTCTTGAAAGGTTCTGGTGTTCTCGGTTCGGGTGTACGCGTCGCGTTCGAGAAGCCATTTGGACATGACTTAGTCTCTGCTACTGCATTGAATAGTTCACTAGGGGCACTCTTCAAGGAAGAGCAGATTTATCGTGTGGATCACTACCTTGGAAAGGATTTGGTTGATAATATTCTTGCAATGCGGTTTGCGAATCCCCTGTTTGGAAGAGTCTGGACGGGTGAGATTGTTGATAATGTGCAGATTGTGCTTTCAGAAGAAGGCGGCATTGAGAGTCGTGGTGAATACTATGATCGAGAGGGTGCAATTCGTGATATGGTTCAGAACCATATTATGCAGATTCTTTCGTTAGTCGCGATGGAATCGCCACGCGGTTTAGGGGCTGAGGCCATTAGAGACGCGAAAGTCGCGGCGTTGAGTAAGTTGAGTGTTGTGTTAAGCGAAGATTGTGTTATTGGGCAATATGATGGCTATCATAAAGAACCTGAAGTGGCTCGAAACTCTGAAACAGAAACGTTTGTTGCTTTCAAAACGCAGGTTAATACGAGTAGATGGAAGGACGTTCCCTGGTACATTAAGACTGGCAAAAAATTAGATAAGAAGTATGCTGAAGTTAATCTTGTTCTAAAACCCCAAAAAGCTTATTAGGACATGCGGATTCGAATGTGATTAGCATTAGGTT
>CAYHLN010000042.1:0-6268 GCA_964357505.1 Candidatus Woesearchaeota archaeon
GTAAGGCTCTCGCCTACAACCTAGAGCTAAAGCACTAGAGATTTTCAACAGAGCCGAGTGAGACGTAAAGCTTATAATCTGTCTTTTTTTATGGTTTAATGGAAGAATGTATCTTTTGTAAGATTGCTCAAGGCGAGATCAAGTCCGAGATTGTTGATGAAAGCAATAATTTTTTGGCGATTTATGATATTCGGCCCAAGGTGCCGGGTCATGTGTTGATTATCTCAAAGAACCATTATGTAACACTGCTTGATATTCCAAGCAAACTCGGCGAAGAGCTGTTGTCATTTACTAAACATATTGCCAGCATGCTTCTCGAAAAGAAGCTTGGTGATGGTTTTAATCTGTTAATGAACAATTTGCCTCCTGCAGGACAAATTGTCATGCATGCACATCTTCACGTGTTACCGAGAAAAGAGCAAGATGGTCTTGAGACAGTTGGTTAGCTATTTGTGCCGAGATATCTAAGAAAATTTGCCGCTGCATTTAATTCTTCTTTGTGTTCAAGCGGATTAGTACAAATATTGCATAGTGTTCTTGCTTGCGAGCGAACCGCATCGGTTCCAGTAGGTCGGGCGCCATAGAATTTTTGAGAACCTCTTACCCAACGATCTGCGTTCTGAGGAGTTTCTCCATCTGCAATTCGGCCTAAATAGTTGCCTATGTTCACTAAGGCGTCTTGTGTACCATTACTTTTGCCTCCACGTTCGTATGAGTTAAGCTCAAGAGACGCCCTAACAAATAAATCGGGAGGAATATCTTCTTCGGCCATTTCGATTGTCACTTGTGTGTTGATGGGTTTTTATTCTTTACGGAAGTGACAATTTGTTTTAATTGTTGCAACGCGATTATAAAATGGCTCTGGGGAGAATCGAACTCCCGATCTCGGCCTTATGAGAGCCGCGCCTTAACCACTGGGCTACAGAGCCTTGAGGCATGAAGAATTAGAACGTTTTTAAGGCTTTGTAGAACTTATTGCAGGTATTGCGGCTGCTGCATTTCTTCTTGCATTGCTTGCTGTGCCAGTGTAGGCTTTGCAGCTTCGCGTTGTGCTTTGATTTGTTCCATGCGTCTTAGATGGCCAATGTAGCCCGCGATGCGATTTCGCGTTTTTTTAGAAGGCATGCTATTTGCTAAGATTTTCTTATTATGTTCGAACGTATCACCAAACATAGGTTCTTTTACCAGTATGCGTGCAGTACGTTTGATAAGCGTTGATTTGATTCGTCCCATGATACTCTTGCGGAATGGGCGTTTTTAAAGGTTATTGTTAGCTCTTAGAACTTAACTTTCTCGAACTTAATGAGGTTACGCCACTCTTTGAGATATTGCGCGG
This sequence comes from Candidatus Woesearchaeota archaeon, assembly GCA_964357505.1. Taxonomy (GTDB): domain Archaea; phylum Nanobdellota; class Nanobdellia; order Pacearchaeales; family GW2011-AR1; genus JBBSZK01. The sequence continues at coordinate 1,337 of CAYHLN010000042.1, forward strand.
CTAGCTTGTCTGGCTCACCAGGGGCCATAATGAGTGCAGGCATCTTTTCTGCTTGTGCTCGTTGTACGGCGATGATAAGCTCGTCTTCAGTTATTTTCTTCTTATCTTTTGCAATGAGGTAAAATTCCTGCTTGCCAAAAGGAGTGTCGATACGTACCTTGCCGGCAAACTCGCGAGGCTTGACGAGTAGCTCTTGGAGCAGCTCGATTTCTTTGCCGAGCAGGTAATCTTTGAGTTTGAGCGCGAATTGAGATTCTTTTTTTGACTTTTGAGCTTTGGGTGCGGCTTTTATTGGCTCAGGGGCTGTCGCTACTTCTGGAATTAATGCTTCAGTGACTGTTTGATCAGGCGACTCTTTTTTTGACCTGGGCACGGTCATTTTCTCCCTTTCTTCTATTGGTTCTACATGCACTTTTTGAGGGGCTTTCATGGGAGGAATGTCGAGCACAGTTTCTACTTTACTTCTGACTGTTTCGTCAGTAGCAAGGAAGTATTTCCAAAAGAGTTTCTCTTGATCGTCATTGCGCACCACTACGGGATGTGCAAAGTCCTTGAGCTTGCGTAGGGCCACGCGGATGGCTGGATCTTGTGCTTCATCGTCAAGCACTTGACCTGTCTTAATCAAATCAAATGCTTCTCGCTCTTTATGATTGAGGTACGAAGAGAAATGTTCAAGCTGTGCTTCTTGTCCTGGAAGGATATAGATTGGTGAGCTGCCGACTTTCATTGCGCTTACGGTAAGGCGCTTCTCGGCCACCATCTCAGAGAGGATAGCGGCAGTGAACAAGGGACTTACGCCTGTTTCACGTGAAATTTTAGCAGGAAAGCTAGGCCCGTTTGCTCGTAATACAGAGAGGATGCGTTCTTTTGTTTGATTGAGTTTTTGAAGGTCTGCCATGCTTTCTTAAGGAATTGGCTGTTATAAAAAGATTGCTTCACCCGCTTATTCTTGTAGATGCAACTGGTGCATTATTTCTTCAGGAGCACGCACCTTGATTCCTTCGTATTCTTGGACGGTAAGCAGGTGCTTGTCGTATGTGATGATATACTCGGAGTCTGATGCAATTGCGCATTCAAGTACTTTGTTGCCATCAGGGTCATCTTTTATAGCGGTTATCTTTGTTGTTGGTTCTACTATTTTAAGATTTTCGAGAAGTTTTTGTATTCGGAGATCTATCTCATTTTTAGAATAGCCAAAGTCTCTTGCCAATACTTGGCTGTACTCTTCGAGTATTTCTTTCGTGGTAAAGAATTCTGCGTTTTGATTTGTCAGTTTCACAAACAGTTTATAGGCGACACTTGTATCCCAGAGCGTGGCTGAGATAAGAAAATTAGTGTCGAGCGTCAGCTTCATGTTGTGCTTTTGCTTTTCTGTGTCGATGTATGATTTCTTGGACGTCTTCTTCTTTAATACCTAATACTGCTGCGCGCTTGGCTCCTTCTTTTGCCATTGCTTCAAGGTCTTTGAGAAATGATTCTCTTATCGCTTTTTTCATTGCAGCAGTGATTGCGTCACCCAATTTTTCATTTCTTTCTATAGCGAACGCTCTGAATTTTCTAAAGACGGCGGCATCTACATCTCTCACCCCAATGGTTGTTTTTTCCATATGTTGTACTTGTTTAACAAGTTTATAAAGTTATCTTTTTTCTTATTTTTTGGAGTTAAGGTCTGAGCCAGCGAACTTCATAATAGACGATATCTTGTTCATCATCTACGATCGCAAGCAGCAAGCGCTTCTTAGTTGTTGTTGCAACACGGTTTTTAGCGCTAAATTCGTGCCAGCGTAGCGTTTCATGTTCTTGTACGGGAAAGACGAGCCAGGCAGCGTGATCCTTACCGGGACGTACGCCTTTGGGATAGACTCGGAATTCTGCTCCGAATTTGAGGGCGGTTTTAACAATGTAGCCGGTTTTGCGTAGATCGCGGAAGACCAGATATTGGGTGAGTGCTTGTTTGTTGATTTTCCTTGCTTTTTTCAGTAAGGCGTCATAGCCTACTAGACGTGATTTATCAAAGAGCTCAAGCTTATCATGTTCAAGCAAGAAGAGGGTTTCAAAGAGAGAATAGATGACTTTTGAGCCTTGACGCTCGCCAAACGCGCTTTTTTGACAGAGGGAGAACGCGGCCTCGCTGGTTGAGAATGCTGCCGTGTTTTGCAGATGAGCTGTTATCATTCTGGAGCATAGGGTTAGGCTTATTTAAGGTTGGTGGAAATCTTTAAATTGGCGCTTGCGTGTGTTGAGTATGGCATCTGGAAAAATTAATTTTAGGACTATAGAGCGCAAATGGCAGAAAGCGTGGGCTGAAGCTAAAGTGTTTGAGGTAAGCGAGCGAAGTGAAAAGAAGAAATTTTATTGCTTGGAGATGTTTCCTTACCCGAGCGCAAGCTTCTTGCATATGGGTCACGTGCGCACGTATGCAATTGGAGACTTGATTGCTCGATATAAACGCATGAAAGGCTTTAATGTGCTGTATCCGATGGGCTTTGATGCTTTTGGCTTGCCTGCAGAAAATGCGGCTATCAAAAGCAAGGTGCATCCTAAGAAGTATACGGAATCTGCAATTAAGGTAATCAAGCGGCTTATGCAGGAATTGGGGTTGAGCTATGACTGGAGCCGAAGTTTTGCTACCTGCTATCCTGATTATTATAAATGGAATCAGTGGATTTTCTTGCGCATGCTCGAAAAGGGCATTGCTTATAGGAAACAAGCTCCGGTGAATTGGTGTCCGAGTTGCGCTACTGTGCTGGCTCATGAGGAGGCTGCAGGAGGGCGATGCTGGCGGTGTGATTCCGAAGTTGTGGTGAAGCAGCTTGATCAGTGGTTTTTGGCCATCACCAAATATGCAGAAGAGTTGCTTAGAGATTTGGATACTCTTCACTGGCCAGAACGTACCAAGGAAATTCAACGTAACTGGATTGGTAAGAGTGAAGGCGTGAAGGTGTTGTTTTCTGTTAAAGGATCTAATACGACCCTTGAAGCATTCACGACACGCGTAGATACCATTTACGGGGTTAGCTTTTTGGCATGCTCTCCGCGTCACGTGCTCGTAGGCGAGTTGATTAAAGGGAAGTATGAGAAGGCATATGCGAATTTTCTGAAAAAAATCCCTGCATCAGAAAAACTAGATGCTGATAAAGAGAAGAAAGGATTCTTTACTGGAAGGTACGCTGTTCATCCTCTTACTGGAGAAGAGATCCCGATTTACGCTAGTTCTTTTGTGGTTGAAGGGTACGGAACGGGTGTCGTGATGGGTGTGCCAGCGCATGATGAACGCGATTTTGCTTTTGCGAAGAAGTATAAGCTACCTATAAAGCAAGTGGTGGCGCCCATCTTCACCACTACAGAAGGGAAGGATGCTGTGAGAAAAGATAAGCCGCACGTTGAGCGAGATTCAGTATTTGCTATTGTTAAACACTGGAAAGAGAATAAGTATTTCTGTCTGGATTGGAAGCAGTTTGGATGGAAGAGCCTTATTATCGGAGGGGTTGAAGATGGAGAGAGTGCAGAGGGGGCGGCGATTCGTGAAGTAAAGGAGGAGACAGGCTACCAGGACATTCAATCCGTTACTCCTGTTGGTTTTGAGAATCATAGTCATTATTATGCTGAGCATAAAGGCGTTAATCGATATGGGAGATATAAGACTTTCTTGGTAAAACTCAAATCAGGAAAGCATGTTGAACCTGCCGCAGATGAGGTTCAGCACCATCAGGGAGTTTGGATTGACGGGAAGAACGTGGAGAAATTTCTTAATTTGTCCAATAATTTATACGTGTGGAATATTCATGCAAAAGGCGATTCAGCTTATACTGGAGAAGGGAAGCTGATCAATTCAGGAGAGTTTAGCGGGCTTGCTAGCACTGACGCGAGGTTGATGATTGCTAAGGTGCTGGAGCGGAAGGGTCTTGGCGGCGTGACGGTTGAGTATCGGCTGCGAGATTGGTTGATCTCCAGGCAGCGCTATTGGGGAACGCCTATTCCTATTGTTTACTGCAAAGAATGCGGAGTGGTGCCAGTGCCTGAGAAGGACTTGCCCGTTGTACTGCCTGATAAGGTGAAGTTTACGGGTAAGGGAAATCCCCTTGCTACCAACAAGGATTTTGTAAACACTCCTTGTCCAAGCTGCGGCGAGTCTGCTCGGCGTGAGACTGACACCATGGCTACGTTTGTCGATTCGAGTTGGTACTATTTGCGCTATTGTTCTCCTGAGTCGCATGATATTTTTGATCGTAAGGCTGTTGCGTATTGGATGCCTGTTGATCAGTACATCGGCGGCATTGAGCATGCGGCGCTTCACTTACTCTATGCGCGTTTCTTTACCAAGTTCTTACGCGATGCTGGATGGGTTGTTTTCGATGAACCATTTAAGAGCTTGTTTAATCAGGGAGTTGTGCATAAAGAAGGCAAGCGCATGAGCAAGAGTCATGGCAATGCCATCACTGCAGAAGAAGTTTCAGAGAAGTATGGGATTGATGCAGCACGTCTTTTCTTAATGCTCGTTGCTAGTCCTGAGAAAGATATTGAATGGGCTGAACACGGCATTGAGGGAGCGCACCGTGCGGTTATGAAGTTTACTGAGCTGTTTGAGCGCGTTGGTGGAAACACTGATGCATTGCTAGAACATAAGTTGAACAAAACTCTAAAAGAAGTTGAACACTACTACGAATCCTTTGAGTTCAATAAAGCAATTGTTGCTTTTATGGATTTGATGGCTTTTCTTTCTAGCCGCGAGCAGATACCGCGACATGCACTTGAACTTTTGTCTTTGATGATTGCCCCCGTGATGCCCCACCTTACTGAAGAGTTTTGGCATAGGCTTGGTAATGCAACACTCATTGCACAAGAGCGCTGGCCTGCGTTTGATCTGGCCAAGATTAATCCGGCGCTAGATGTGCAAGAAGAGCGTGTTGATAAAACCGTGGCTGATGTGCT
>CAYHLN010000043.1:0-6151 GCA_964357505.1 Candidatus Woesearchaeota archaeon
GCTACTGAGGGAGAAAATGGACGCCTTGGAGAGAGACATCCTGAATTGCCTCCTCAAATTCCTGCTGGAAAAAAAGTCTCTCGAAAAGAGGCACTTGCCCTTTTGCATGAACACGTTGCATCTGAAAGCTTGCGTAACCATTGTCTCCTTGTAGGGAAAGTAATGAAAGCATATGCTCGCAGACTGGGAGAGAATGAAGAACTATGGGAGATTTGTGGAATGCTGCATGACTTTGACTATGAACAGTATCCTGAGAAGCATACTATTGCAGGAACAGAGATCCTCATAAAAAAACAATACCCTAAAGAAATAATTCATGCTATTCTTGCCCATTACTCTTCTTTTACAGGCGTTTCTCGTCAAAAACCTATGGAAAAGGTATTATTTGCAATCGATGAGCTCACTGGGTTAGTGACCGCACTATCAAAGGTAAGGCCTGATGGCTTCAAGGGGATCGCCGTTGATTCTGTCGAAAAAGCAATGAAGAAAAAAGACTTTGCGGCTCGGATTGATCGTGGCGATATTGAAGTCGGGATGCGTGAGGTAAAAACATTAGGCATTAATCGAGAGGAACACCTTGGAATTGTGATTAACGCGCTTAAAGGAGAAGAAAAATGACTGAAATTGAGCTCATCGTGAAAAGTAAGATTAAAGCTGCTGTGCCTGAGCTCAGTGTGGCAAGTGAGGTGCCTGACGCGCTTAATAAGAAAGTTCTGGAGCTGCTTAAAGTAGCAAGCGAACGGGCAAAGGCAAACGGCCGCAGGACGCTGCAAGCCCGAGACCTTTAAATAGAAGTGGCGTCTTTGAGTGGAAGATGAAAGGAGGATATTAATGATGAATAAAACATATATTGCTTTTGCTATACCTTTGCTTTTGCTTGCTCTTGTAGGTTTTGCGTTTGCTGAAGAGGGTAGTATTGAAAGCGATTTTGATAACGACGATTCTATTATGTTTGAGGATAATGCTAACATTGAGAGTGATCCCTTTGGAGCAGAAGTAAGTTCGACCGTAAGCGTTGAGACTGCTCTTGATAGCAATGATCTTGACGATGATGAAGTCGATGCTTTTCTTCGGACTCAGAGTAGCACACGAACACATACTATTTCGCATGGTCAAGGATACTTGATAACGAGTGCTGGTAAAATATCTCTGGTTAATGGTTTCTGGAACGTAATCTCTACTGAAGAGATCACGAAGGGACGAGGGCAGTTGAAAGTAGGCGGCGTTACATTCCTACTAAAGGCAACTAAATCGAGCGAAACAGAAAAGTCGTTTGATCTTTACCTGCGTGATACCCGGGTTGGAACCTTGGTCTTCACGAGAACGCATGCAGATCGTACCAATGCAGTCTGGGAAGCTCAAGCGCGTATTGAAATTGAGGATAATGCCGTAACTGCTGAAGGAATGTTTGTAACGGTTACAAGAACAGTACAAACACCTGTAAGAAATGCAGGAAACGACAGAGAAACTACAAGCGATGATGAAGCGACAGATAATTTCGATGTCGAACTTGAAGATATCGAGGATAACTCAGGCAAAAAAGCTGATCGAAGCTGGTGGCAATTTTGGAAGCGTGTTGAAATTAAGGTAGACCGCTCTGGCTCGAATTCAGGCTCTGAATAAGTACTTATTTTTCTTTTTTTCTCTTCCCTTAAAATTATTTATACCCCCTTTACTCTTTTTTGTTATGAACGAACGATCTGAAAAGGGCAGAAAGGGGCGCGTCAGTGGCAGACTTTTTGAGTTGAAGGTTCGCAAGCATCTTGAAAAGGCAGGGTGGATTGTTGCTAAATGGACAAATAATGTTGACTTTGACGAGCAGGGCGTTGGCGTACTTGCTCCTGCAAAACGCAAATATAATCCATTTACTAAATTTACGTCGTTTGGAAATGGGTTTCCTGACTTTATTTCCTTCAGAATGAATGATGCTGGAGCATATGAGGTTAGAGGAGTTGAAGTCAAATCTCGGGGTTATCTGGATAAAGAAGAACGGGCCAAGTGCGTGTGGCTGCTCGAGCGGAGAGTGTTCAATAGCATCACGATTGCGAAGAAAGGCAAGCAACGTGGCGAGATTGTGTATGATGAGTTTAAGATGTGAAGTATAACAATTTTTATAACCAACAATATTATTTAGGTGCATGCACATAAATATTGAATTCAAAGCGCGATGTCATCGGCCTGACAAAGTTAGATTTATCTTACAAAAAGCAGGTGCGGAATATAAAGGAAGAGACCACCAAGTGGATGTTTATTTTAACGTTCCCAATGGGAGACTAAAACTAAGAAGAGGAATTATAGAAAACAACCTTATAGGTTATGAAAGAGAGAACCATGCAGGAGCCAAACAATCGAACGTAGGATTATTCAGAACTGAGCCCGATAGCCAGCTTGAGGAAATATTGACAAAAGCCTTGGGTGTAAAAATCGTTGTAGATAAACAAAGAGAGATTTACCTTATTGACAACGTTAAATTCCATGTTGATAATGTAGAAGGCTTAGGTTCCTTCCTTGAAGTAGAGGCTATCGATAAAGATGGAAGTATCGGGAGAGAAAGACTGCAAGAACAATGCAATTATTACCGGACTCTTTTAGAAGTTCAAGATAACGACTTATTAGCGGAATCTTATAGCGATATGCTCCTCAAAATTCAGAAATAGAATGCCTTCCATCTTAGCATACATCTACGCTAAAGACTGCTTTGTAATATGTTCGTAGGCGCTATAGGCTGCCGTGCAACCTTCAGCGACGCCCGTAATAGCTTGCTTGAATGGCTTGTCGGCGACATCACCGGCTGCGAATATTCCTGGAAGATTTGTCTCGGAAGTTTTATGGTCAATCATGATTTCGCCCTTATCATTTAGTTTGACGCCGAGAGGCTTAGCGAGATCTGAAAGGAAGATGTGGCCTATGGCGACGAATACGCCATCCAGTATTAGCTCTTTTGAACCATTATACGATTTGTCAAGAATAACTTTATCTACTTTTTTTGTTCCGATAATTTGAGTTATGTTGGTATTATTGATAATTTCAATTTTTTTGTTTTGTTCTATTCTTTTTACGTTGATTGGTTCGGCGCGGATTTTATCCTTGCGATAAATTATGTAAACTTTCTTCGCGTGGCCTGCAAGAAGCAATGCATCTTTTGCAGCGCTATCCGAGCCGCCAACGACTGCAACGACCTTATTTTTATAGAGCGGGGCGTCGCAGAGAGCGCAATAGGCGACACCGCGATTTTCCAACTCAACTGCGCCAGGAACTTCAAGCTTCCGCCATTTTGTGCCTGTTGCAAAAAGAATTGTTTTTGCATTGTATACTGATCCTGCTTTTACAGTGAATCCTGATTTAGTTCTTGAGATGGATTCAACATTCTCTTCCTTTAACGTTACAAGATCATATGATTGAGCGTGCTCACGGATCTTGTCTGCGAGCTCTGTGCCAGTCAGCTTGATGAAGCCAGGATAGTTTTCGACGACGTCTGTCGTGGTGATAACGCCCCCTAAGGGTAGCTCTGAGCTTGAAGAGGTACCAAGACAAAGCGTTTTCAGGCCTAAACGAGCGGCATACATGGCAGCAGACAAACCGGTGACGCCTGCACCAATAATCAAGAAATCGTAGTTTTCAGCCATGTAACGAGGAGAATTGAAAACCATATATAAACATTGTGAGAATCATTTCTTCTTAAGGAAATGATCGAGCTTGCGGTTAATGTCTGCAACGTTCTTCTCAATCTTACGTACATTGTAGGCGAAGCGTATCCGTAGCACGACCTGGCCTATGAGAAAAATGAGGTAAATGATAAAAATGATACCTGCTGCTTTTGCTAGTGTAATCAAGCTGCTCACATCCCCTGAAAGAGAGGGGGTAAGCGTTGCTGCAATATCTGAAAGATTAACCTCTGCCATTACGATATAGGGCGTTAGGGTTAAAAAATCTATTTACTTTACTTATCATGGATAAAATCCATGCTCTACTCGTCGCCGTCATCATTACAGTTGGGTTTGCGTCTGTTTATTCTTTTTACTTAGAGGGGGACCGAGAGGCTGTTAGAATTGTGAGGGTGATTGATGGAGACACCGTTGTCTTAGAAGATGGACGCACGGTACGATTGTTAAACATTAATGCGCCTGAGAAAAAGACATTCGCTTCTCAGGAAGCCACAGACTTTCTCGAGCGCTATTTGAATAAAACAGTAGAGCTTGAGGCAACGGACATTGAGAAATATGGGCGAACACTAGGAAGACTGTACGGGCCAGAATACATGAATTTGGGGCTGGTCGAAAATGGACTTGCAAGTATTTTCCTTGTTACGGATAGTGAAAGAAAAACCTTTTATCAAGCACAACAAAAGGCTGTCCAGAGTGGGCAGGGAATGTGGAATCATTCAGATTACTTCGGATGCATTGATAGCGATATCGATAAGCAGGAAGAGTATGTGTTCTTTCGTGTGGAGTGTAATAGTACACTTGTTGGATGGACTATCAAAGATGAAAGTACGAAGACGTATACTATCCGACGAGCGATACGAGAAGATTTTATTCTGCACTCGGGAGAAGGTACTGACTCGGAACATGAACGATATTGGGACGCAGGAAACGTATGGAACAATGATCGTGACTCTCTCTTTATACGCGATAAGAGCGGGAGGCTTGTCTATTATGAAAGCTACGGTTACTAATCTATTCGTCCTTATCCTACTTTTGTCCAGCAATGCTCTAGCTGCTACCTCTAGCAATGAAAAAATAGTGCTGAACGCGCCAGAGTCTGTGGAAAGCGAAGAGGTTACTCGCTATGGGAACATCGTCTTTAGCTTTCAGTCCATTTTTGGCATTTTCTGCCTCATTATTTCCCTTTTTATCATCTGGAGACTGCTCTAAAGCAAGCTTTAAAAGCCTCAGTTCCTGGGAGGCCTATGGAACGTATTGAAGCACGCATGATCATTGAGATTATGGGGAGACCTGTGGAGCATGTGGTTGACGCGCTTAACCAGCTGATTGACAAGCTTGGAAAAGAACAGGGAGTGACGCTACGGGAAAGAAAAGTACGGGAACCTGTTGCTGTCAAGGAAGCGAAAGACCTGTTTACGACCTTTGCAGAGATTGATGTTGAGTTTGACTCGGTCATCACTTGCTTCAGGATTGTTTTCACCTACCTTCCAGCACATATTGAGATTAGCGCTCCGGAACATCTTAAACTTAAGAATGATGATATCAGCACCATTGCTAATGCAATTGCTGCTCGAATGCATGATTATGATGCTATCGCTAAGCGTTTGGTTAGTGAACGTGAGATTCTTGTTAACAGGCTTAAAGAGTCACAGAAGAATGTTGACAAGCCAGCTAAAAAAGAATCCTGATTCTAACGGAGACTTCTTTCAGCTTCAGCGACCTTTGAAGAGAATAAAGAACCCTGGTTTCTTGTTTTAAAATATCTTGCGCCTATAAAAAGAAGGATAATGAGGACAATAGAACCAACGGCGTAGCCTATCCATTTATAACTCCTGGCTTTTGGAGACTCACAGGTCGCAATGCAACACTGGCTTATATCTAAGGTCGCAATGGTGTCTGCTGAGCAAGTCTGCTCAGGATTGCACGCCTTACCGGCTAGCTCTGCACAATAGTAACCCTGGCCCGCTGTTGAGATGCCGGGAAGAACGATTTGTGAACTATTTTCAGTAAAGTTCAGTTCGAGCGGAAGGTCATAGCTTTCATTACCTGCAATGAGAGTAATTCTATCGCTAATAGAGGACTCTCTTGACTTAAGTTCAACTGAAACTTCAACAGACTCATTCTCTCTCAAGGTGGCAATACGTGCAGGCTTTATTGTGAAGAGCTCATCGTTGTAATTAAACGATACATTGGTAATATCTCTTCCAAAATTAATTACCTTGAATAATAAGGGTTCTCTGTCAGATCTTAAAAGAATCCCATCGAGTGTACGAGGAGCAAATCGAATGCGCTCGAATCTGTCTTCAGGAGTCGAGGTTTGAGTGGAGTACGCAAGGACCTGGTACATCCCAATAGTCAATCTGTTTAGTCCGGGCTGAAGATCGTCAAAGAAAACAGTGAGCTCATTCTCCCCTGGCGCTATCGTTACTTGCTGGTGTCCAGGTATTGTTGTCTCAAGGGTAATAGGCACGTCTAGAAAAGAAGTA
>CAYHLN010000044.1:0-6129 GCA_964357505.1 Candidatus Woesearchaeota archaeon
TTATCCCTTTCGTTCTGAATCAATAGCTGCAACGTCGCTCTTCTTCATGGTCATCATCGCCACGAAAGCCAGCTTGGCTTCTTAGCCTCCGACTGCGAGCGCTTCGGTCAGGGTGCGCGGCGTAATCTGCCATGAGACTCCCCAGCGGTCCTTGCACCATCCGCATTCGCTCTCTTGCCCCCCGTTTCCGACGACAGCGTTCCAATAGCGATCCGTCTCCTCCTGATTGTCAGTCGCGATCTGGAAAGAAAATGCTTCGCTCTGCTTGAATATAGGACCGCCGTTCAGGCCGATGCAAGGAATCCCACAGACTGTGAATTCCACTGTCAGCACGTCACCAGCCTTTCCGCTTGGGAAATCGCTTGGCGCACGAAAGACGTTAATAACTTTGCTATCCGGAAAAGTAGCAGCGTAAAACTTCGCTGCAGCTTCTGCATCCTTATCGAACCAGAGACAAATTGTATTTTTTGGTATTGTGTTCATCCATTTATCTTACAATGGTTCGGATGAATTTACAAAAATATGGATTTGATCGCCGTCGATACCGCATCAACAGCAAGCTCTGTCCAGAGAGCGATGAGCCCTAAGACAATGACAATAATCGCAAAAACTCGATATGTTCGATTTGTGATTTTTCGTGCGGCAAAATCAATGGCAAGACCGGTTACGAATAGCAATGCGCCCATGGTGATGAAGTCGAAAACTCCCCAATTCCAACCGTCGACAAACATATTGCCGAATGCAGGTATGAGCAGGATCAAGACGACAATAGTTAAAATGCGAGTGATGTTTTTCTTTTGCATAGATATAGTTTATCAAATTTTAGAGAAACCATTCAAATAACTAACCCTGAAACTCAACCTCAAAAGGATACATTCCCATTCCGCATGATCCTTGAAGCATACCAACTTTACCGCTGCCAATATCTATGTCCGTTGAACCCGTTTGCGGAAGATTTTTTGAGATACCTAGACTTGGAATTCTGATAGATGACGAACAATCAAATGTTCCTTTTGTAGTGAATCGAATGACGGTTGGAACACCTGCTTTTGCAATACTTTTTCTTGGTTGATAACCGCCACGAGCATTAATCTCGACTATCTGCTTTCCATCAACGATAGTTACGTTATTGGCGTTAGCAGTTGAACCTGCATTATTTTTAGAATTAGCAAGCATAATAGAACCACCTATTATAGTTCCAGCTATTAATATTGAAATAATGATTGCTTTCATAAGATAAGTATACTAGAAATTAAATATTGGTGGTATGAGACCGATTACCGCCAAACCATTAATAAGGTTAAATATCGCAAAAAGTATCACGATAAGACCAGCGCTCTTAAAAAAGATTCCTGCTTTTGAACTTTTCTGAATACTGAATGAACTGAAACTTATGAGTGCAAGCACTGGCAGTGTCCCGAGTGCAAATGCGAGCATAGTAAGCCCCCCAGTGAGAAAGCTTCCTGTGGTGAGCGTATAAAGCTGCATTGACTGGGTGAATCCGCAAGGAAGGAAGAATGTGGCGACACCTACGAGAAGTGGTGTAAGTGTGTGATTTAACTTTGACACGCCATGCGCGTGCTTTGCGATAAACTTCGGCATCGATGGCTGTAGTTTTTTAGCCCAAGGAAATACATCGAGAAGGTTCACGCCAAGAATAAACATAACGAGAGCTATGGCCAGACCAAGTACAAAAGTTGCGGTGGTATTAAGTGTGAATGCTGATCCAAGTGCGCCGATAACTCCACCGAGAATAAAAAAGGATACGATACGACCTCCGTGGAACATAAGCTGTGGACGTATTTTATCTCCATCCTTTGCAAATGTTGCTGACATTGAAAGAAGCAGTCCACCGACCACTGCCATGCACGTTGAAAGCGATGCAATAATACCGATCACAAAAGCCGTTCCATACGTCACATTTCCAGCACTAACGAGATTTATAAGCCCAATTTTCTGCAGAACCACAAACAATACAGCAAAACCTAAAGCAATAGGTACTGCAACTTTAAAGTCAGACCACTTTTTTGTGTGAATCTGCTTTTCTACTGAAACAGTATAACCGTGAGACTTAAGGGGCATTGTGAGTTCTGCGGCAATCTGCTCGGGTGTTTTGTCACCGAATTCCCCAATAACTTCTACCGAATGATTCTTTAGACTCGATTTAACATGTGTGATATTAGGAAGATCGCCCAGCTCGCTTTCAGTCATGAGTACACAAGCATTGCAGTGCATACCGTGTACGTGGAATGTATATTTTTTAGTATTCATATTGATTATAGTTTTTTAGCCTTGATGCGAAGTGAGTTCGACACCACAGACACCGACGACATGGCCATGGCAAAGCCTGCAAATACAGGGTTCAGGAGCCACCCAAAGACCGGATACAAAGCCCCGGCCGCAAGAGGGATACCGACAATGTTGTAAATGAAAGCCCAGAAGAGATTTTGCTTGATGCCACGCATGGTGATCTTTGAAAGCTTTATCGCCTTCACAAGTTTTGAGATATCTCCACCAAGAAGTGTTATGCCAGCTGACTCAATAGCCACATCAGTTCCAGTACCCATAGCAATTCCTACATCAGCCTGCGCGAGCGCTGGCGCATCATTTACTCCATCGCCTGCCATTGCGACGACCTTGCCTTGTGACTGCAACTCTTTTATTTTTGCCAATTTATCTTGTGGCAATACATGAGCAACTACATCATCGATTCCAACGAGTGATGCAATGTACTTTGCAGCTTTTTCATCATCACCGGTGAGCATAACCACCTTGATACCAAGGGCGTGAAGATTCTTTACCGCTTCGACTGACTCTGCCTTTATCTCATCTGCCACCATAACAAATCCAAGAACCTTTTCTTTGGTAGCGAGAATAACGGGTGTTTTACCTTGAGACGTGAATTCATTAAGTTTTGTAGTATCAAAAGGAATTTTAAGATCACTTACAAGCTTTGCATTACCGACAAAGTATTCAATACCCTTGATCAATCCCTTGAGCCCTTTTCCCTGAATTCCCTCAAAATCTGATATTTCAGATACAGGAATGTTTTTTTCCTGCGCATAGCTCACAATCGCATGAGCAATCGGATGTTCTGATTTTTTCTCAAGTGAAGCGAGAATCGAAACAAGTTCGTCATCTTTAATATCTGAGTGGTTTTGTATATCAATAAGAGTTGGCCTGCCCTTGGTAATAGTTCCCGTTTTATCTACTACGACTATATTTACCTTATGAAGTTTCTCAAGTGTTGCAGCGTCTTTTATAAGAATTCCCTCTCTCGCACCTTTACCGACTCCTACAATGATAGCTGTAGGGGTTGCGAGACCAAGAGCACACGGACATGCAATCACAAGTATTCCAACAAACGAGACAAGACCATATGATAGGGCTTGAGAGAATCCTAGATACTGTGAACCGACAATGAGCCATGTTCCGAGAGTTAGGAATGCAATCACTAAAACGATTGGTACAAATATTGATGAGATTTTGTCTGCCAGCGCTTGAATCGGCGCCTTGCTACCTTGAGCGTCTTCAACCATTTTTATGATCTGGGCTAGGAGAGTTTCTGAGCCAACCTTAGTAGCTCGGAATGTAAACGAGCCATTCGTATTGATTGTTCCAGATACCACACTGTCTCCAATCTTTTTCTGGGCTGGCATTGGCTCTCCTGTAACCATAGATTCATCAATGAAAGAACCACCTTCGATTATGACACCGTCCACAGGAATCTTTGCGCCTGGCTTAACAATAAGAAAATCACCATGCTTTACATCGTTCACTGAAATTTCTATTTCTTTTCCATCACGAATTACCAAAGCAGTTTTAGCCTGGAGATTGAGGAGCTTTTCTATAGCATCGCCCGTCTTTATCTTAGATCGAGCTTCAAGATATTTGCCGAGTGCGATAAAGGTAATGACCACAATCGTCACATCGTAATATTGATAATCGACGTTTATAAATGGTCGGAGTGCTTCTTCGAAAGCGGTAACTGCAAAACTATATAAAAATGCTGCGGTGGTTCCAATCCCGATCAGTGTATCCATGTTTGCCTTGCCATATCGAAGGAATCTATAAAAGCCTAGAAGATAAGGCTTACCAACAACAAAAAGAATGTATGTAGCTAGTATGGGAAGAAGGTGGTGAATAAATTCTTTAATTATGTAACTCATTTCTCCCACAACTCCATATTGAGCAAGAATGTCCCAACCCATTACTAATGCCGCAAAAATAGCGAGTGGAATAGCAGAGATTACCTTTGTTCGCATATCTGTGACCTCCGCAAGCTTCTCTTTTTTAGACTGGTTGAGCCCAAGATGGCTGGCATGATCTTCTGGTGACATATTCATTTCTTCTGCAGATGGTATGTCGAGTGAATAACCAAGTTTCTCTATTTTTCCAGAAAGTTCATGGGGATTTGTTTTTGATTCATCAAAAGAAACCTTCGCAGTTTCAGTTCCATAATTTACTTCAGCGGAATGGACTCCTTCTGTCTTTTTGAAAGTTTTTTCAATAATGCCGGCGCATGAAGCACAATGCATTCCTTTAATTTTGAATGTTTGAGGCGTGTTCATATTTTATTTTCGCTTAAGTTGGTAGACCTTTAATATTTCTTGTATGGCAGTCTTTTCTTGTCCCTTTTTCATTTGAGGCACGACGCAGGTACCAAGATGGCTTTCCATGAGAGCGTTTTCGACTCCAGACAAAGCCTGCTTAATAGCTGATGTCTGAGTAATGATATCTATGCAATATGTGTCATTCTCAAGCATTTCCTGCAAACCTCGTACTTGCCCTTCAATAATTTTTAGTCTACGAACTAGTTTTTGCTTTGATGTATTCATACCAACCATCATATACCCCTAGGGGGTATATGTCAACTCGGGTGTGGATAATCAAAAACTATATTAATTTAAAATGGGTAGGGTGTTGCTGTATTTTTGGGTGTCTTTGTTCATTATTTTTTTCTGTTTTCTAAATATTCCTGTACCCCCTTCAACCATCCACCAGTAAAATAATCTTCTGGTTTAAAATCTTTTATACCGACCCACAACATTTCTGTATGAGCTTCTGACATCTTTGGTTCTCCACTCACCCATTTTGCTCGGTATCCTATTCCAAAAATTCTGATTGTCGGATTTCCAGGGACTGATTCAACTCGTTCATGTCGCATAAGTACTTCTGGTCTATCTTCAACTTCATAGTACACTTCGCTACCAACTTCTTCCGACATCTTGCGTGTAATCACGTCTTTGAGATCAGTCTCAAATTCATGCTTCTTGATGCGTCCGCCGGGAAGATCCCATGCACCCCATTTGTCTTTAAATATAAAAAGCTTGCCATCCCTTTCCAAGAACAGCTTCACTGCTACGAAATATGTGTCTTTTTGTGCGATATCGAGATCGGCCATGGATTAATGGTACTACATCCTCAATTTACCCACTAAGTCTAGATTCGAACCTTTAATTATCTTTCCCAGATATGGATTCAATTGATCTTGATATTCCTTAAAAACAGCCTTATCTTTCTTATTAATTTTTCCTACCTTTTGCAATTCTATTTCAAATACGTTCCCGACATCTTTGATTATATCCAAATGAAATACGGAATTGGCCTTTTTCCAGACTTCCCTTTTCTTTTCCACTATCGCTTTTACACCCAGGGATTCTTCAAGAAAAGGTAGGAGCTTTTTATCCATTACATTATAAAGTTTAACTTTTGAAGTAGTATCTTTTAAACTTTTAAATTCGGGACGTTCGTAATATACAAGGGTTGTGAGATTCTTCTCAATTCTAAGCTTAAGTCGCGGAGTCTGTCTATCTTTGATTTCTGGGAGATTGAAAAAATAATCTTTTTGTTTCTTTACGATAAATTTCTTTGCTCCAATCTTCTTGAGGACAGCTCGGACTTTATTGAAATCTGGACAATAATGCTTTAATTCGAGATTTGTTTTTGAATTCATAAAATCAGATTATAATTTTATTTCCTCTTCTTTTCCAATCAATCTTATCGTATCACCTTCGATGAGGATAGCCTGCTCATCATCCAGGATCTTCACGGGGTGGCGAGCCTTGGATATCTTATCTTTAAGCAAATCATTATATTCGGGTTTATAGTGAACACTCATTAAAAAAG
>CAYHLN010000045.1:0-6110 GCA_964357505.1 Candidatus Woesearchaeota archaeon
GCGAGGGTTGTGGAGCAGGCGTATAGGGGCTTTTGTGGCGATGAATTGATGCACAATTGAGAGCGTTGCATCTGTCGAGCCCCCGTCTACAATAATAATCTCATAATCTCTATCGTGTTGCCGAATAACTGCGTTTAAGCACTCTCTAAGCGTACGCTCGGCGTTGTAAATGGCTAGGACAAAACTTACCTTTACCATAGCTTAAGCCATGGGGGCCCGTTTATAAGCCTACCTAAATCTTGATTTTGCGATAGTCCACACGGTCAAGGTAAATCTCGTACCATAACTCAAAGTTAAGTAATACCCAAAGTTTGTGCTCGTTTTTGAAGATTACCGGGTTTTTCATGAGGGTGTCTATATATGCCACGTTGAAAATATGACGCTGCTTTAGCTTCTCAAGGAATGGAACAATGCGTTTAAAAGTATCAGCATCCGAAAACCAATCATAGAGTGGTAGAGTAAATCCTTGTTTCTTCTTTTTCATGATGGCTGAAGGTAAGAGCGGGCTCACGATCTGACGAAAAAGTTTTCTGTTGTGTTTCTCTTCGTAACTTAGGCTTGCAAAATATTCGACAAGTTCACGATCAAGAAAAGGAGTCCTGATTTCAATATGATGAATCATTCCCATTTTATCGGCTTTCATAAGGAGATCATTGGGAAGCCATTCGTTAAAGTAATAGCGCTGGGCAGTAATGTCAAATTTTTGGCGTGGAACAGGAAAGGGGTCTGTAACCGATTTTGCAAACAGTAGATTTTTCTCTTGATAATCGAAGGGGAAATAGAATAATTCGCGAAATCCTTGCTCGATGGTTGAATGGCGCACAATATGGGAGAAAGCAAGGAACATATGCTTGCGCGGATAGGGATAAAAGCGTGAGAGCAGCGAGAAAAATGGGCTTATAATGCCCTTCCTTAGTAGATGCGGGAAAGAATAGAGAAAACGTAGCTGGGGTAAGTAATTGAAGCTGTCGTATCCTCCGAAAACCTCGTCGCCACCTTCCCCAGAGAGGGCGACTGTAACATGCTTAGATACCTCTTTGCAGAGCGCGTAGGTAGGAAGTGCTGCAGGATCAGCAAGGGGCTCATCAAAATGATATACAACCTCAGGCAAGTATTTTAACAGATCCTTTTCAACCTTGATTTCGGTATGCTGCGTTTTAAAATTCCGCGCCACGATACGTGCATAATGAGACTCATCAACTGCGCTATCGAACGAAACAGAAAAAGTTTTTATCTTTTTTAGGAAACGGGAGGCGTATGCAACGATCGCGCTTGAGTCAAGACCACCTGATAAAAAAATTCCCAAAGGAACATCTGCGATAAGCCTTTTTTCAATCGCACGTGAAATAAGCAGGCTTCCCTTCTCCTTTTCCGCACGATGTGTTGCAGTAAAGTTAGGTAAGGCATAATAGCGACGTATTGTAAGTACTCCTGACTGGAAAACAGCATAGCTAGCCGGAGGTAGCTTCCATATGCCTTCAAACATAGTTGAGTTACCAGGCGAATAGCGCAATGTGAGATAGTCAGAGAGGCAATGTTCGTTCAGCTTTCGTGGAATTTCTGCATCCTGGAGAATCGACTTTATTTCCGATGCAAAGACAAGCTTCTCTGCTGAATGATAATAGTAAAGCGGTTTTTTTCCCATCCGATCACGAGCAAGCAATAACTTCTTTTTCTTTTTGTCCCAGAGCGCAAATGCAAACATACCATCAAGCATTGAACAGATCTCTTCCCCATATTCCTCATATCCCTGAACAATGACTTCCGTGTCAGAGTCGCTCTTAAAGATATACCCCTTTTGAATCAACTGCGCTCGTAATTCCTTGAAATTCCAAATCTCGCCATTAAAAATAAGGTGAATAGTGTTTTTTTTGTTAGACATTGGTTGATGTCCTTTCTTAGATAGGTCAATAATACTCAGGCGGCGATGGCCTAGAGAAACGTTACGATCCGTATAATGTCCCGCGTCGTTAGGGCCCCGATGGATGAGAGCATCCGTCATTAGCCTCACTAATCGCTTATCTTGCCAATTGAATCCTGCTATGCCGCACATACTCAAAGAACCATAGAACGTTTATTAAACCTTATTATGGATACCTTATTTCGTACACAATGAGAGTTGGTTGCGTTTGCGCGGCGTCAGCAAAATCAGCCCAGACCGGATTTAATCTAGGTGTATTTTCCTCCAGCCATTGATTGGTCCAGTCAGGATGCCTTTCAAAGACTGAGACCATAAAATAGCGTGGCATACGCTGCTCCACGATCCCCTCGAGCATTTCTATTTGAGAAGGGATATAGGAATAAGACGAATTTTCTTCCTTTACAAGAGCAGGGTATGGAATGATCTCGCGCTCGGCGTAAGCTGTTGCCTGTGTGTATGAATTGCTTAGAACTAGGTCGCCAGGATTAGAATTATCCTTGATCCACAGAGAGGCTTGCTTCACAGGAAGGTAACTATCTTTCTTGAGCGTAATAAGCTCATGCGTATGTTGTATTTGACTGTAAAGAAAGAAAGAAAGAAGTGCGAGCACCACGACTGCCGCAGCTATTTTGTGATACTTACCCACATAACGATAGATAAAGAGTAGTCCTTCTGCAGCGAAGTAAAAGATAAACGGTGCCATAAGGAATACCCAGCGATCTTCAATGGTGCCGCGGATGTAGAAGACGTAGAAGATGGTTATTATCAGTAATAGGATAAAAGAGAACAGTCCTGCGTCCAAACGCTTTTCCTTCTGCTTGAACATAATATCCGCACTTAATCCAAGCCTCATGAGAATAATCGCGCCACCAAACAAGAAAAGAATGAAAAAGAGCGATTTGGGAAAGGCATAGAAAAAATCGAACGCCATCCATCCAAATTCCCAGCCCTGGCCAATACCTGTACCTCCAATATAGGAGGGCGCAAAGCCAAACGGATTGCCGAACGTTACGTACTGCCAGAACGCGAAGGGTATGAGCGAGATAACAAAAGAGAGAAACGCAACCCAGTAATTTTTGTTCTTGACGAAAGAGATTCCATCTTTTACTAGGATAAAGATGAAAAGCGAGAGTGGCACGAGCAGTGCGGAGATTTTAAAATAAAATGCGAGAGCGATAAACATGCCGGCATAGATTGCAAAGCTCCTCTTGTTTGTTTTAAAGAGTTTCCAGAAAAAGAAGATAGCTAAAAGCTGAAAACTCACTGAAAGGAAATCAGGCTGGAACCTCGTGCTCCAAAATACAAAAGACCACATGAAGGCTGATGCAAAAGCGGCAATAAGGCCTACTTTCTTATTGAATAATTCTCTGCCGACGAGATAAATAATACCGATAAGTAAGACGGAAGGCAGAACAACAAGTACTAACTTCAAGAAGAACTCGGAAGTAACTCCGATTTTCAGAAGGATAGTGGCAAGGAGCTGAAAAAGTGGTGGACGTTGAATATTCACATCGTAGGGAACTCCAAAGGCCCAATGCTTCGCTGTGGCCATATATTCCGCTTCGTCCCACCACAGCGCCTGACCATTGGTGTAGAAAAGATAGTAAAGTCTAACAGCAAAGGCTACTAAAAGCGTGATGAGGAGAAGAAAGTGAGTCCTATCCTTGAGCCAGCGTTTAAGCTTGTCACTTCTATTTTCTGTATGCGCCTCAACGTCCATCACGAGCTCAATAAAGATAGCCTTTTATTTGTTGTTATTTTGTACTTTCTACGCGTTCCCACGTCCTCTCAAATGACCTTGCCCAAAGCCGTACATCAAACACCACGCGTGCCCAGATATAGATTCGCATTACGGCGAGGGCGATAAACCAGAATACTTCGCGGAGTGAACGTATGATTCTCAAACCTTGGAGCCCGGCGAGTAACTCATCAGTGAGGTGGGCAGACTTCGAAAGAGGGAAATATGAGGAAAGTTGGTAGAATTTCGCCGCAGTGCGCTTTTTCTGCCTTATCCAGTCAGGAAGATTAGTCGGATATTTTACATACACACGGGCGGCCGACTCGTACATAATCTGCGCGCGCTGGGCAGATACTTGTAAAGAGATGAATGCATCATCCGCAAGGATATTCTCAGGAAGAATGCTTACAAGCTCTTTCCTGACAGCATAAAGATAGCCGCTACAAAGTAAATTCCCCTTCTGTTGTTCTCTGAGACGCAAGAGATGATTGATTTCTGTAAGTGCGTATGCCCAAAAACCAAACATTTTTTTTCGGGGGTTCGTAGAGATAACCCTTCCTGAAACCGCCCCTACTTGGGGATTTTCAAAATGTCTTATAAGTTTTTTTACTGAATTGCTACCTACGAAAACGTCTCCGTCTGACAAAATTAGAATACTGCCGCGCGCAGTCCTAAAAACCTCATTAAGCGCTGTTGGCTTTCCCCTCCCAGGATCTCGAATAAGGATGATATTGTGATTATTCCTTTGATAGCTTCGTGCTACTGCTAGCGTTTCGTTATCGGGAGCAGAAATAATAAGCTCATACCCTTGTAAGTTCTGATCAAGAAACGATTGGATGGCACGTCCAATAGTGTCGGGTTCTTTGAACGAGGTAATAATGATCGAGATCATAACAACGCCACTACGTCCTGTGCCCGTATACTATTAACGAGCTCCTTAGAAAACTGATCCTGGCGTTCTGGGAAGAAGTCATAGAGCAAAGGCGAGATCATCTTTTTAAGGAGACCATAGCCTTCAACTTCGTCAGGAGAAGTGCAAAAGAAGAGCGCAATGGTTTTTTTGCCTAGACCAAGCGCAATGTGTAACGCGTAGCTGTCAGAGCAGATCATCGTGTTGCATACGCTTATCATTGCTGCAAATTCTTCGTCAGGAAGGCTGAAAAAAGGAAACACTTGTAGAGCCTCCTTGTGCAATGAGGCCAGAAACGCCGGGTAGCGACTGGCTTCATCCGGACCGCCAAACAGAAAGATAGTGTATTGCTGCGTGGCTGTACGAATGAAGTTTTTGAGCTGCTCCTCAGACCATGATTTTGACGGCCATCGCGGACTCGCACCCATGTGAATGCCGATGATCTTTTTATTCTCAAGCTTATGTTGCGCGATAAAACGAGCTGCTTTTTCCTTTGCATCTTGCGTGAGATAGATATGGTATGGCTTTCTTGAGGGGGGCAGCTCTGCGACTTCGAACATCATTTCCTGGTAGGTTTTTTTGTTGCTCTTTTTAAGATCATCATCAAAAATAGTATTGATATAGTACTCGGCTCCCAGATTGAACGCTGCTAAGTGCCTATCGTTTGAGTAAAACCCGTATTTCTTTTTTGCCTTGATACTAGAGGCGAGCTTGAGTGCGTTTGCGTCTATGTCAAAATTATACAAAATGTCAAATGACTTGTGAAGGGGTACTTCCGTAAGAAGCTCATCTATGGAAGGCTGGTGTTTGAGAATATCGGTCATTACTGGATTGGTAATAAGTTTCAGCTGTGCGGCAGGATATTTTTCCTTAATGGCTTCAATAATAGGTAGTGTTCGGAGTACGTCGCCGCGTGCGCCTAGCTTTATTACTGCGATCTTCATAAAAAGAGAGAATAGAAGGATTTTTTAAAGGTATCTTATAGTGGTTTTTATGAAAGCTTACCTGGCTGGAAAACTTGGAACTGCTCATGAGAAGGAGCTGCTAATGAAAGTAGACTCGTTATGCAAGGCAATGGGTTTACAGACATTTCTACCTCATCGCGATGTAGGAAGGGCTGAACAGATGAGTGATGTAGCTGGTATTTTTGAAGGAGACATCACAAAAGGTTTGCAAAACTCAGATATTATCATAGCTGTTCTTGATGGGCTGCACGTCGGTGCAGGGACTGCATGGGAATTGGGATATGCATATGCACGAGGCACCCCTGCTGTTGGGGTGAAGACCGATGAGCCTATTGCAGAATCGCTGGAATATTTGAGCCCCATTTTGATAGGATCAATGCCAATCGTTACCTCGTTTGAAGAATTAGAGCAAGAGTTGAGAATGTTAATCAAGCGGCTTCGTTGATTGAATTTCTGTTTCACGCCAGCCATCTTCATAATTTTTTCCCTTACGTTCATAAAAGGCCTTAGCATAAATAAAGAGACGTGCTGCATACAGTTCTGCGAGCCAGAGCCACTGCCGCGGAGTTTGATGAA
>CAYHLN010000046.1:0-6046 GCA_964357505.1 Candidatus Woesearchaeota archaeon
TTTTTCTCTTATTTAAAAGTATCTTAAGCCTCTACCGAGATTTGAACTCGGGACCCCCAGTTGTTTCGATTGCTCACAATCGCAATAACTCGAGAATCTTCAGATTCTTCAGTTTACGAAACTGGTGCTCTACCGCTGAGCTATAGAGGCATGGTTATATTTGAGGTTTGGGGGTTTTAAATTTGATGCCGAAGGGTTTAAATATGGTCATTATTGGGGTTATCTATGAGTAAAACATTTTTTGCGGGAGTCGCCTTGACTTTAACATTAGTTCTTGCTCTAAGCATTTTTGGATTTGCTTCTGATGGTTTTGATAGCGGATTAGATAGTAATGTTGCCCTTGAAGGCTCTGCTACGGAAAACTCTATTGTTGCGGTTAGCGATAAAGATGAAGTTGTGAATACGCCTCAAAGTTCAAGTGGAAGTTCTTCTGACTCGGGGAGTTCTGGTGAAGATGAATCTGAAGAAGAGGTCGCTGGTGTTGGTTTTGCTTTTGATATAGACGTAGATTTACCTGAAGCAAATTACAATTTCTTTACTGATGAAAATGGATATGCGGAGATTACCATTACTGCACCTTCTGATTATCTTGACAAGTTAGCTAATGAAGGTAATAGTTATGGAATGGTCTTGCTTTGGCCAATAACCGATATAATTCCTGGTGGCGATGGAATTGCAAAATCGTGTAGCTTTAGAGTTGATGGTGAGGAATTGTTCTGTGAAGAAGGAATTAATATTATCTCCCACGATTCTTATCTTGAAGATTTTGGGAATTATAAGAGCTTAGTTTATGAGATAAGTATTGAAGGTTCTGCATTTAGACCAAGGAATTATGAAATTAGATCTTTGGTTTATGACAGCGAAAGAGGAATTACTTATCCTTCTGAGGTAAAGATATTAACAATACTTGATCGCAATAGGATGGGCGACGTTAACGCTGATGGATATACTGATAAAACTGACCTTGAAATAGTGAAATATTTGTTCGGAAGGCAGGAAAGCGGAAGAGCTGATGTAAATGGCGATGGAATGGTCACATTTGCAGATATTACTGAATTGCTAGCTAACTGGAGTTAAGGTAGATTTTTAAAAGAGATTGGTTTAGTTTGTTTATGTTAGATAAAAGAGGAAGTGCGAGATTTGTTCTTATTGGATTTTTTATTGTTGCTCTTTTGATTGCAGGCTATTTTATTTATGATGGTTTTTTTGCTAAGCCCCCATCTTCTGCTTGGACGCCTAGGGAAATAACGCAGGAAAATCTACCTTCTGAATTAGGGAGGCTTGCTGTTGTACAAGAGATGCCTGAAAGCGGGGTTATAGGGTTAAGAGTTGGAGAGGAAGATTATGCTATTTCTGGAAAATCCGTTTCTTCTGGTCTTGCTGAAAATGCAGATATTTCAGTTAGTTTACCTGAAAGTTATCTTGATATTGTGGGAGAACAAGGGTGGTGTGCAGGGTTGCAGCAAGCAAAGGCAAACGGAGATCTTCAAGTAGATTTGCGGCAATCGACTAGCTCCCTTGCCGTCAAATACCGCGCCCTCCTCAAATATCGCGAGTGTCTCGGATAGATTTATTAAGAATATTTCAATATTTGGCCTATGAGAGAGTCTGTTGTTCGTGTTCTTAAAAAAGGTATTCCCGAATTGTCTGTTGATGAGCTGATCGAACTTGTAGAGCGGCCGAAAGACCAATCCTTGGGAGATTATGCATTTCCCTGCTTCGTGCTCGCTAAAACACGAAAGAAAAATCCGGTTGAAATTGCCAAAGACCTTGCTCGTTTTATGAAACTTCCTCAAGAGCTAGAAACCGTTAGTGCCGTGGGTCCTTATCTTAACTTCTTTATTAATCAAAAAGCACACGCGGCTGAACTGATTGCGATGATTAATAAGCAAGGTAAGAACTATGGCTCAAGCACCATGGGGAAGGGAAAGAAGTTTATGGTAGAGTTTTCACAGCCCAATACCCATAAAGCGTTTCATGTGGGCCATATTCGTGGCACTTCGCTTGGAGAAAGCATTGCTCGCATACAGGAATTTTCCGGATACACGGTTGTGCGAGCCAACTATTCGGGAGATACGGGAATGCATATTGCTAAATGGATGTGGGCTTATCAGACATTCCATAAGGGCGAGCACGTAAGGGACGATGAAGCGTGGTTTGCTAAGATTTACGTTGAAGCAGTGCAAAAGCTTGAGCATGACGAACGAGCGCAAGAAAAAGTCAAGGAAATCAATAGAAAGCTCGAGGAACGTGCAGACACGAAGCTCGTGAAATTATGGAAAGATACACGAGCACGATCCATCAAGGCATGGAAACCCATCTATCACGATCTTGATGTGCGTTTTAATGTGCATTTTTTCGAAAGTGAAGTAGATCGCCCGGGTAAGGAGATTGCACAAAAACTTGTGAAGAAAGGAGTCGCGGTTATCTCTGAAGGCGCAACGATCATGGATTTCAAGGAAGATGGTTTAGGAGTATTTGTACTGTTACGAAGCGACGGCACAGTACTCTATTCTGCTAAGGATTTGGCACTTGCGGAATTGAAATTCAAAAAATACACATTGCAGGAGTCGCTTGTTATCACGAGTGTTGAACAAAACCTCCATTTCCAACAGGTTCGTAAAACCCTAGAGCGGATGGGTTTTCCCTGGAAGAACTATTTACATAAGGGCTATGAGTCGGTACGCTTACCTACGGGAAAGATGTCATCAAGAACCGGGGATAATGTGTTCTATGCTGATTTCAAGCATGAGCTGGTGAGTGAAGCAAAACGCGAAATTATGCAACGTGAAAAGGTAAACAGTAAAGAACTAGAGAAGCGGGCACTTGCTATTGCTCTGGCGGCAATGAAGTATACTATGCTTAAGCAAGATCTCAATAAGGTTATCATTTTCAACAAAGATGAGGCAGTACGCTTTGAGGGCGATACTGGTCCTTACTTACTCTATAGCTATGCACGAGCGCAGAGTATTTTACGAAAAGTGAACAAAACCAAGAAACTAACTATTGGTTCTGTCAGTGATCATGAGCGAGTGTTGCTCAATCAGTTAAGTAGATTTCCCGAGGTTGTTGCTCAAGCTCAGGAGTCGCTTGACCCTGCGGTGATTGCCCATTATGCGTACGGTGTAGCGCAGACCTTTAATGAATTCTACCATGCGTGCAAGGTTGTAGGTAGTGAAGAAGAGTCTTTCAGAGTGGCACTTGTTAAAGCGAGCGCGCAAACACTTGCTAATGCGCTGCATTTATTGGGCATTGGCGTTATTGAGCGAATGTAGTGCAATAATGATTAAATACCCGTTTGCGCGAGGGAGTGGATGGACGCACTTACCCTTATGCTGATTGGCACAGGCATTCTGGCGTTTTTTCTTATTTTGTTCGTTTTTCTCTTCATGCTTGCGCCTCCTCCAAAGCAGCAGACTAACAATGCGTCTATTCGCGCTATCAAGCAGCAAGTAGAGGAAGAAGTTGTTTCTGAAACAGTGCCGTATAAGCTGCCGAAAGACGGTAAGCGACCTATGCGCGCTTTACCTGCTGATCGAGACGAATAGATCGGAACGATGTCCTTAAATAATAATTCCCAATAATCATTTTATGGCAAAAGAATCCTTCGGTTCCATGTTACGAACTACATTACGAGAAAGAGGCCTATCACAGCAGGAGATTGCTGATGCATCAAGGGTGTCTCAAAGTTACGTCTCTCTCTTGGCACGCTCTCAGAATGCTCGACCTTCTCTTCAACGTGCACGGCGAATAATTAAAGCTCTCGGACTTCCTCCCTATGAACAAAGAAGAATGCTATACGCTTCAGGAGGGGTACTGGAGGATATAAAACCGTGTATTCCTGTTTTAGGAAACGAATTAAATGAAGAGGTAAGGAATCTTTCAACTGTTTGGATCATAGGATGTGTGTCAGACGAGGCTACTAAAGGTTGTTCTGCTCATATGTATGGGGCAATGGTTGATGCACTAAGTGAAGAGAGAACGAACTTTGTTTATTGGGTTTCACATAGGGAGACAAAAGAATTTGAGAAAGTACGAAAAAGACTAGAAAGTGGGTTGAAAAGACTATCTCGGGACCCTGGGGCTCGATTACATAGGGGGTTAGAGTGCATTGCCTCGCCTGAATTAATTAGTCTTGCCCCGAAATTAGTATACGACCCATTTCAAGAAACAAAAGCTGCGCGCCAGGGAGTTATAGATGAGGATGGAAGCATTAATGGGGTTATCCGAATTCCTTCCGTAGATAAAATTGTTGCATATTTGAAAAAACCGTATGATGTCTTACGCACCGAAAAAAAAGTAGTTATTCGTGGAGAAATGTACCAAACCCATTATCCTTAGCAGACCGTGGTGCAGATAGATATCCTTATAAAGTGCGAGCTATCTTTCTTTCTGTAGACGAGCCGGCGGGGTAGCCCTCCGCCATCCGCAAGCGGGCTTTAGGCGGGCTTAAAGGAGCGCGTGAGAACGAGTCGTTCGTGTCTTATGCTGGACGCTGACGCTGTGTCCGATTCGATCGTGCTCCTGTGAACTGGGTCAGGCCTTGATCGGAGCAGCCCTAAACAGGAATCGCGGTGCTTGTCGGGGAGCATGGCCGAGGAAGGCATAAATCAACCCGGACGGTTTGCTTGAGCAAACTCCCCGTCTACATATCTTTATAAATTGCTTATCTGCGTGCTTTATATGAAAAAAGTCAAAGGAGAACACTTTCAACGGACTGCTCTGTATTCAGTACGAGTGTTTGATGGATTAGCCTTACGTGCCACTGTCTGTGATGAAGTGCATCAATTTACCATGGAAGATATTGTTGGATACTATGCACGCTCTTCTGATTCGCCCGAGAATCAATGTCATTTAGTGAAACAATTTGGCGGTAAACCTTCGGGAGAATATTGGCTTCTCAAACCGCACTACCCTCGTGGTGTGCCTCCCGAGAATATGTTTATCATAGTACGGCGATGAACATTTAAAAAGAACTCTCTCCTTGGTAATTTATGAACAGGGGGGGTCAGTTTTTTCTTATGGCTGCAATTCTCATCGTAGGTGCATTGCTTGGGCTAACCGTTGTAGTGAATTATGTTAATACTAATACAAACACTGAGGAGGAACAGTTTTACGATTTGGGTAAAGAGATTGGTTTTGAAGCAAAACAAGTCTTAGACTATGGCACCTACAATGAGGAAAATACCGGAAGCCTTATTGAATCATTAATTGCGAACTATTCGTCCCAGATTGCAGAAGACCGGGTAGTATTCATCTATGGTGATGGTAGTGAAATCACTGCCTTTTATTTTGATGAGCGAGGCGTTGGAAATATCAGCATTAACTTTGGCGGCCCGCTAGTTACCTTGCCTTATACTGCTCCTCAGACAGAGACTTCACAAATCCAGGCCAGTGATGGAATTGTAACAGTCTCTGTAAATGGCACTGCCTATCCATTCACTTTACGACAAGGACAAAACTTCTATTTTGTACTTATACGGGAGGAAAATGATGATCGGTTCGTTACCACTGGCTAAACGAGGAGTAAGCCCCATCATTGGTTATGTCTTACTTATTGTACTTGCTCTTGGGCTCGCGGGAGGAGTATATAGTTATCTGACACGTTACACCCCTTCTACTAATGAACAGTGTCCAGAAGATGTCAGACTTGCCATTCAAGAAGTACGCTGTGCCAACCAGGAAGTTAATTTGACACTTACGAATCGCGGACTTTTTACTGCTGATGGTGCCTATATTCGTATTGGTGAACCTGGGAGGGCTGCAAAAACATCTCTCGTTAGTATTCCTCAATCGGAACAGTACTTCAGCACTTATTCAAATTACGATCCGTTATACGCAACCGGACTTAAACCGGGAGACGGCATACGTTATCATGAAAGCTACACGTATGCCACGACGGGCGGTCCCGTAGCGAGAGAAATAGAAGTGCAACCCTTGATTTTAGCGGGCGATGAGACTGCACAGGAGATTCTCTGTCCGGGGATTGTTACTTTGCAGATTGAATGCTCCTAGCGCTAACTATAAAAAGTCAGTTTTTCTCTTA
>CAYHLN010000047.1:0-4467 GCA_964357505.1 Candidatus Woesearchaeota archaeon
TGCTATTGAGGCAGGAGATATCGTGCTCGTCAAGGGCAGTTTACTCGGCGTGGTACACGCAATAGCACTCTCAAAGGCAACCTTTAAGAAGATTAAACAGAATCTATTTTGGGCGTTTGCGTATAATGTGGTTGCGATACCGCTTGCAATTGCAGGGGTGTTACATCCCGTTATTGCAGAGATTGCGATGGCACTCTCGTCCATCACAGTAGTCACGAACGCAAACCTGCTACGGAGAACAAAACTATGAGCTTCAAAGAATTTATACGCGAGCTTGAGGGATCAAGAGTAGAAGGGACGCTGATAAAGACATTCATAGTGTCTCTGATCGCTTCAACATTCACTTTTTTTATTCTTTACTTCATGTTCCTCCAACAATATCTTGATCTTTCAAGGCATGGCTTCTTTCTTTTTTTCACACTTCTTAGTTTTGCCTTGATAATACCTGCGGTGCGACAGGTCCGCGCCTATCATTCTTTTACGTGCATGGGCGGCATGATGATTGGTATGACTGCCGGTATGCTGGCAGGTTTTCTGACTGGCTTCTACATCGGCGCAACCAACGGGATGTTCATTGGCTCTTTGGCATGAATGGCTGCAGGTATTTTATTCGGTGTGTGGCTTGGCTCGTGCTGCGGCATCATGGGCTTCTTGGAAGGCATCATGGCAGGCTTTATGGGCGGGCTCATGGGTGCTATGACGTCTGTAATGTTGTTCAATGACCATCTTCGCGCTGCCACAGTCATCATCTTTCTTATCAGCTCAGTCATTCTCATTGGCCTCAAGTATATGATTTATCTCGAAACACGAGAGCTCAAGCAAGAACGCAATCAGTCATATTGGTTTGTGATCTTGCTATCTATAGTTATCACCGCGCTCACAACAGGAGTAATTGCATTCGCTCCTCGTAGCTTGCTTGTGCAGTAGATTTTTAAGCCCACTTCTCTGAAAAAAGAGAAGGGCTTATAGTTTAGTGGCAGAATGATCGGCTGGCAGTCGATAGGCGGGAGTCCGATTCTCCCTAAGTCCACTGATAATTATAAATACCTTAACGCTCAATTAACGAGATGAACGCTCTCGAGTTTATCTTACTCCTCATCGCTCTCGCAGCCGTAGGATTTGGCATCTATGTGGTCTATGGCGAGCTTGATCGTACTGATTATCAGGTAGTGCCCCTGGATAGCGGCCCCTCACTAACCCCCCGGCAAGAATTCTCCCAGAGTAAGCAATTCTATCCTAATTTAAGATTCAAAGACCGCGTCATAAGCTACTCCTTTGACCCGCGCTGTACGGATGGCAAAAAACAACAAATTGCAGAAGCCTTTGTTCTTTTTGAAGAAGAGACGATTGTAGAGTTCGTCCCTACTCTCAGCGAGCCGGACTTGTTCATTGCGTGTTCAGAGCTTGCACCCGAGCCTGAAAGTGAAGGTCACTTCGTAGCAGGCGAGGGCGGTCCAACCAAGATTCTCAATGGGAGCCTGTACACCATCATCCTAGAGGGTAAAATCTCGCTCTATGAAGATGAAGAGTGCGGCAAGCCACATATCGCAGTCCATGAGTTGCTACACGTGTTTGGATTTGATCATAATAGCGACCCACAAAGCATCCTCTATCCAACACTTGACTGCGATCAAGTGTATAATGAATACTTCTTCGAATCAATCAATGATCTCTACGAAGCAGACAGCCTGCCTGAGCTCGTGCCGCAAAACATTGAGCTAGAAAAGACTGGCCGATACATACAATTCACTATTGAAGTCGCAAACGAGGGACTCGATATCGCTCCAAACGTTGAGCTTACCTTAATAGTGGATGGCGCCGTGGCCGACACCTTCCAGTTAGGCGATATTGATGTAGGCACGAAGAAAATCTTCAGGGTAGAGAATTTCCGCGTTGCTCGTGGTGCACGAACAGTGGAATTTAAAGTAGATACGGGCAATAAAATAAGAGAATTATCAGAAGCGAACAATAATGCTATCTTTACGATAGAAGGATAAAAATTAATCTTCTGACTCGTCTTCTTTAGCTTCGTCCTCTTCGTCGTCCCAATCATCGTCAGACTCGTCAAAATCTTGTTCTTCGTCTTCAGAAACGCTGTGAGGCAGTTGTGATTTCATCATTCCACAAGGTTATAATTTAGTTAGCCTCAGAACGTTTATCCGTTTTTAAATCTTTCCCCATAGGGTGCGCACGGTCTTTCTTTTTCTGCTGGTGACTCAGTGTCCGAGCAATAGCAATAAGTACAATAAAGAGAACAAGAGCAGTGGTGCCCAGGATGGTCGGGATGATGTAGAAGAGGTTGGTTGGTTGTTCGCTTACTGCGGCGTCTTCCTCTAAAGAAATAATGCGACAATCGCGTTCGTCAACTAAAACTGCGTCAGGCAATTGATTATAATAAACCCATTCCCCTTCATGCTGTACAATGCGGTAGTTATGGCCTGCCTGTCCCAGCGTTGCGAGAGAGGTAATTTCCTGAATGTCTTCGTCTTCAAGGCTAATAACGCCCTGATTATTCCAATAGCGTAATTCACGCGCGAGAGCTTCAGGCCAGTTCTGATCAGGATCGATAGCGGGGACAATAGTAATACTGCTGCTTCCCTGAACGCTCACTACGCGATAGGATTCAAGAAAAACACTCAGATTGGTGCTTATATTAGTAAACCGTAATAGAGGTTCAATATCTCGTACAACCGTTTGATTAATACAGAGAGATTCCCGGGCAGCGGTGAAGCATACTCCCGAGCATGAAATAGAGCAAGGCTCAAGGGCCTGATTAATTTCGAGTGTAGCTTCTTTCTCTCTGAAAGATCCAGTGATGATTTTGTTTCCCTTAGTGAATGAGCACCCGTCTTCAGTGCACCTCACGGCCCAACCAAGATAGTACTGAATAAACGGCCTTTTTACTGTTTCCACGCTCGTCGATACAATTCGATAATGCGGTTCCGTGAGGGTTAGCGCGTCCGTAGGGAGTTGGAGTCTCAAAGAGAGTCCGGACGGAGTTTCTGTTTGTTGAAAAAGGGTGATGATTCGTTCATCTTCTTGACTTGGAGCGTAAAAAAGATTGATGTAACGGTCAACCGAGCTCACAAGATTATCAACATCGTAGTCAGGTACGACAACTTCAACGGCAAACTCATCCGTCGGCGTGATGCATTGCGAGCCAGAATTGGAGATAAAAAGAGAAGCCAAGAATAGTGCTGTAAAACTCATATTATTTTCCAACCTTAAAGGTATTTAAGTTTTGCGGGGATTTTTGAAACCCCCTAATCAAACCAAACAATTTTATACTATCTAATCTCTAATATTAAATGAATCGATTGACTTTAGGGGTAATCATGATTTGTTTAATTTTAGTTGGAATTATTTTAGTTAATTCTAATGTCAATGCACAATTAAGCCCAGTAGTAAGAGGAAATACCGTGCATACTTTCTGGGGAACTGAAACTTGTCCTAATGAATGGAAAATACTTCAAAGAGGTCACGCATCAATACAATTCAAAAACTCTAATTATTTCGGAGACACATTATGTGTAGACAATGGTCTGACCGCAATCACAAGTCGGAGTAGTAATATTCTCGCCAACGAGAGTGTACCTAGGGTGGAAGGTCAAGCTATCTATTGGACTGCGAATAATACTAAGGCGGCGCCTGGTCCGCCTATCATATTACCTAATGGATCATGTCAAGCAGGATGTCCAAACGGCAGTACTCAAGACTATTATGTGCTGTATCATGATAGTATGCCTTGTGTTGTATGTGCAAGGCAGTGGATTCTTGAATAAATTTTAAATCTCTCTTAAAATAATTCATCTCTCCTAGAGTATATCTTTATTACCCTATTCAAACTGTAGATATACCCAAATCGAATATGCAATTAAAATCAAAAAAATTACAAATAAAATTATAGTCGCCTTTCGACCTATATTTTTAAAGCTCATAATGGATTACAAGTTAAAATCTATATAAACTTTGTTATATCCCCTCTCCCAGAGTATATCATTACCGATACGTTTTGGCAATTAATGCTTATCTAAGGGCATCATGAACGAACTTCGATCATGTGGAGAACTAGTATTATGACAGGATTTACAATGAAGAAAACTATTTGTCTCTTCTTGCTTAGTTCCAAACCCTGGTTCTTGTTCACTAATCTTCACTTTTTCATCTCTGTAAAGAGTTGCCTCTGCTTCAAACCTCTGATAATATTTTATTTCTATGTCTTTACTTCCACAAGGAACACATTGATATGCCATGTAAAATAGTAGATATTATTCTTTTTAAGCTTTTTCTAAGAAATTATTTTTTATTTATTTTAGGTTCTAGAAAACCACAAATAAGGCATGCTAAAAATATCCCTCCTGAAAGATAAATGAATAGCCAAATTATATCTCCCTCTGAATCATCTATTTGAGATTGTATTAGTAGATTTCCATTAAATAGGGTTTGTATGCCTGCATCATTTGAAAA
>CAYHLN010000047.1:4477-5811 GCA_964357505.1 Candidatus Woesearchaeota archaeon
AAAAACTTGGATTGTCAAGCTCCTCATGAAATCCATTGACATAAACTTCGCTATTTTTATAGCTCTGTAAAGCATTGCTATAAAAATGTAAACAGAGTAAAAGGAAAATTGCTGAAAATGTAAACCATTGACTTCTTTTCATATTATCTCTCTATAAATCTTTTATTTAAATCTATTCTTTTAAGCACTAAGAATTTAAAAGCGTAAGGTTTGAAGCGTAATTACACTTATCCTTAAATTCTTTAAGTATCATTTTTCAAATCTGTCTTTTTTTTATTCAAAACTTCTTCAAGCTCATCAACGCATCCGACAACATCTTTCTTAATATCACTTTCCCAGAATCTCAATAAAGTCCAAGAATCATTATCTACCTTCTGAATGTATGCAGTCTTTGCTTTATCTCGCCCAATACTCTTTAATTGATGCTTATGCAGAACGCTACCCTCTGGATATCTCTTTGGATTTATGTGCCAGAAGTCTCCATCAACTTCAATAATAACTCTTTCTTTTAGGAAACAGAAATCACACATGAACTTATTCATAAACTTGTATTGGTGAATAAAGTCTATTCCTTCCTTATATCCTCTTTTGATTAGCTCTTCTTTTATTTGACGTTCTGGTTTTGTGTTTGTTTGACGAGGAAAAGAGCCAGACTCGTATCGCTTTAGGATTTGGGCCCTATTTAAATCAGTAAGTTTAGTGGCTTTTTCTAAACCATACATCTCAAGGTTTGTTTTTCCTTTATTCCTGGGAACTTTTCCTAAATGAGCTAATCTATTTTTTTCATTGGTTTTTTCAGTATGATGCTTTCCTGTTATCCAAGGAACTTGTCCTTTGTTAGCTTCACTCAGCTTTCTTCTAGTCTCTTCAGATACAAAGACACCTCTAAGTTTTTTCTTAGTTTCTTCAGAACGATGCTTATTTTTCCAAAAACCTTCTTTTCCCATATTAGCCTCACTCATCTTCCTCTTCGCTTCTTCAGTATGATGCTTTCCTTTTATCCAAGGTGCCTGTCCTTTCTTAAATTGTGTTTTAGGTGACGAGTGTTGTCCTTTGTGAGCTTCACTTAATCTTTGCCTTTGCTCTTCCGTCATCTTAGAACCTTTAATCATATCTAAACCAAGAATCCTAACCTTAAAATGTTTGGTAATTTTAACCTAGAAGCCTTACAAACTCTTTAAGCTCAAGATGAGGATAGCAATAAGAAAGTATTATTTCTCTTTTGTTTTTTGGGTTCTACACTCGCTTATAAATCTCTCTTTAAATAATTTATCCCTCCTCCCAGAGTCGAACTGGGGATCTTCCGGGTTCTGCTCCCGAAGACATCGGCCTTT
>CAYHLN010000048.1:0-5783 GCA_964357505.1 Candidatus Woesearchaeota archaeon
CATAGCCTCTCCAGAACCTCTGCATGGATTCCCTTTTCCCGGCATAGCTGCACAAAGCGATCTGCATCTTCCCTACTTCCAACCACTCCCGCGCCGTAATGCATGGGAATAGCAAGATCGGGCTTAAGAAGCGCAGCAGCTTCCGCCGCTTCTTCTACATCCATTACATAGGTGCCTGAAACAGGTAACAAAGCCACAAACCGACGATCATGCTTGCCATGCCCGGTAAGCTTCTGCATCTCCGGGATCAAATCAGTATCTCCGGCATGGTACACAACAACGGTACCAAACCGAATGACGTAACCCAGATAGCCTTCATTTTTAGGATGAAAAACAATCTTTTTATCCTTATCCCGATACTTATTCACGTTGTAAGCCGGAACCGCCTCTACCTTCAGCTTACCCAGATCAAGCTCGTCTCCTTGCTCAATAGTCTCCATATGGATTTCAGTGACTCGTGTAATGGTGCTCTGAGAGTCAGCGGGAGCCACGACAACAGTGCCCTTGCGCGAGAGGTGCTGAATATCCTTAATACTACAATGGTCGGAATGGCCATGGGTAATCAGAATATAATCTACTTTTTCTACACTCGGAGACACATTATAGGGATCAATCGCAACAGACACGACACCGTTTCGTATGACAAAGCCCGAATGTCCTAAAAACTCAATCGTTATTCCGCCAAATTCCATTCCAAACCCGAGCACTAAGAACTTTTAAAGATATGGTCTAGCCTACCATTCAACCTTTTCGATCTCTTTCTGCTCATAGACAATCTCCTTGAGCTCCCAAAAGGAAATGCTATCCTCTACCTGATCATGAAAGTATCGAATTTGATAGTCTTTATCGGTTTTAGGGTCAAAGAGCTCAATAGCCATCTCCTTAACATGCCCATGATCAATAAGCACATACTGGCTATCGACCTCATAGCTCTTCCCATCTACTTTAATGTGATCGCCTTTCTTGATCTTCTCAACGGGTTTGGACGCCTTGACGCTTACCATAATGTCAGAGATAAAAGTCAGTTAATAAATGTAACTTTCTACGGATTCCACCGCGTCATCGTTCTAGGGAAGGCGATGGCGTCTTTAATCGTATCAAGATGGCAAATCCATGAAATCACACGCTCAACACCCATTCCGTAGCCTCCATGTGGCACGCTTCCGTAACGTCGAGTGTCAAAATAGAATTCATATTTCGAAACATCTTCGCCATCTGCCTCTAAGTTCTTCTTCAGCTTATCAATAGACTCTTCACGCTGCGAGCCCCCGATAAGCTCGCCATATCCTTCAGGTCCAATGAGATCAAAACCCAACACAACAGGCCCACCTTTCGAAGCCTTAGCAGGGGCCTCTTTCATATAAAATGCCTTGACCTCTTTTGGGTAGCACCTAACAAATACAGGCGTATCAAACAACTCGCTCAACTTGTCTTCTTCAATCGTTCGCAAGTCCTTACCCCAGGGAATAGCAATTTTCTTTTTATCCTTCAATAGCTTGAGCGCATCATCATAGCTAATGCGCGGAAAGGATTTCTTCAGCGCAGGCTCGAGCTTGCTCACATCCCGTTCCAAAATCTCCAGCTCTTTTGTGTTGCGCTCTAGCACACGCTTTACAATAAGCTTGATTGCTGCCTCCGCATCATCCTGTAAATAATCAAAATCTTCCCAAGCAGCTTCCATTTCAGCATGCCAGTATTCAGTCAAATGTCTACTCGTCTTAGACTTCTCAGCTCGAAATGATGGCTGAATAGTGAAAATCTTTTCAAGTGAGAAAATGCCAGCCTCAGCATGAAGCTGCCAAGTTTGCGTCAAATACAATGGTTTACCAAAATAATCGACCTTAAACAAGCTCGAGCCTCCCTCGGCCTGCATGCCCAACAATGAAGGAGAGTGATACTCATAGAATCCTTTCGCGTGCCAATGTTCCCTCAAAGCCTGTAAGACCGTATCTCGAATCTTCAAAATGGCCTGCATCTTTCTGCTACGTAGCCATAAATGTCTCCGATCTCCGAGCAACTCTTCATTCAAATCCTTCGTAATCGGAAAAGCATCACTAAGCCCAATAATACGAATGGTATCAACGTTAATCTCAAAGCCGCTTGGCGCGCGCTTATCTGCCTTAATCTCGCCCTGAAGCTCAACGGAAGCTTCAATCTGCAGCTTATCAATATCGGCCCATTGCTTGCCAAGTTTGCTTTTCTCAAGCACGCATTGAATAATATTGGTGGAGTCCCGCACAACGATAAACTTAATCGCATTACTACCGCGCTCTCGATACACCCAACCTCGTACCGCCACTTTCCCGCTCGCTTGCTCCATAGCCGCATCAATCGAAATGAATTTCATACCACTATAGCCTAAAAAAGAGTTATAAATCTTTGGAAAGAAAATACTCACTTTAATTAGATTTAAATAGTAAGTCAAAACTCTCATTTTATGAGAAAACCGTTAGTCACTATCAAAGACGCATATAGAACAATAAAAACAAACGGTCCGAGAGAACTCTACCGTCATCTTACTGATTCCACAGCTTTTCCTGCGTTTTTCACCCCAATTGGCGCAACACTTGAACACGTAGTAGGGGGAATCGATACAGATATTTCTCTTCATTCCAGAGCCAAGATGATTGCCCTTTCCTATCTCGGTCTCAGCTATGTAGGAAAAGTAAGAGATTGGCTAAAACCAAGATTTGGGATTGATGAGGAAAGTAGCGAGCGAGCACATAAGCTGTTCGACCGAGGATTTGGTCTTACTTTTGCAGCAACTGTCTTTCCAACAGTCTATGTAGCTTCTGGTGAACGAGATATAGGAAAAATAGCGCTGAGTACAGCATTAATTGCGGGAGCAAGCATTGTCACCGCAGCACCCGCGTTTAAATTCGTTGATGTCTTCAGAGAATTAACCGGCTATAAAGAATCTAAGCGAACACCTGAACTTATCAAAAGACAACACCCCTATACAAAACGCGCGCTCGTGGTTGCAGTAGTTGGGCTTTCAGCAGCCCTTACTCTTGGAGTAGAATATGGCGTTCCTAATAGATCACAAATAATACCCGAATCAACGCACAACGAACATCCAGATACAGTCAGAGAAACGAGTAACTCTGAACGAGCCCCTTAGGGAGTAAGTCTCTCTGGATCGCGCGTTAACAACAAAGCTTCTCGCACATTCCCCAAATTTAACATTCTCTGCACAAGCCGATCAAGCCCCATACCTGCGCCGCCATGTGGTATGCTACCATAGTTGAAAATTGCGGCGTAAATCGGATCAATAGTAACGCCCTTCTCTTTAGCCTGCTTCTCCAGCACCTCAAGTCGGTGCTCGCGCTGCGCTCCAGTACACACTTCGACGCCTTTCCAAAGCAAATCAAAGCTCTTTGTCTCTTTCTTATCAGTAGGCCTCATATGATAGAACGGCCTCACCTTAGCAGGATAACGAGTAACAAAAACAAATTCTTCGCCATACTCTTTAAGAACATACTCTCCAAGAAGCGTCTCTGCTTCTGCATCCAAATCATCATCCGCACCCAAACGCTTACCCTGTTTGGCAAGCATTTTTTTCACATCACTCATAGAGATCCGTGGAAATGCCTTGGGCATACGAAGTTCCACACCTAATTTAGCAAGCTCACCAGCACAATCGTGCTGAACATGTTTCAATACATACTTTAACATATGCTCAAGCACGTCCATGATGTCTTCCTCGCTCTCAATAAAGCCCATTTCAATATCTGCTCCAATAAATTCAGTCAGGTGACGAGTAGTATGCGACTTCTCCGCACGATACACTGCACCAATCTCAAACACCCTTTCAAAGCCGCCCATGACAAACATCTGCTTGTAAAACTGCGGACTTTGCGCCAAATAAGCCTTCTTATCAAAATACTTCACTTCAAACGACTCTGCTCCAGACTCAAGTCCAATCGTCGTTAACTTAGGCGTATTGATAATCGTAAAGCTCTCATCAGCAAAGAAGTCAACCATATGCCGATAAAAAGCTGAACGTATCTTAAAGATCGCAGAAACATCTCGCTTCCGCGTATCTAAAAACCGATAGTCAAGCCGTGTAGGCAGCTGCGCTGAGCTTGATTTCTCTTTCACTTGCACGGGCAAGCTCATAGACTCACTCAGTACAGTCAAGCTCTGAACGTCAATCTCCAAATCTTTCCGATCAATATCTGATTTGATCTGTGCAGTTTTCGCCTTGCCCGTGAGCTCAACAACAAACTCATCCCCAATCTCGCGTGCTTGCTTCATAAGCTCACCAGGAACAATGCATTGAATAATACCGCTAAAATCACGTAATAACAAAAAGGCCATTTTTGAAAGCTGGCGTGTTTCCTGAACCCAACCCTTAAGAGTAACGGTCTCGCCAATACGGACATCGCGCACTAATGTTCTCTTCATCTATCTCTCAGTGAGAGGGCGTTTTTAAGCATTATCATACAGCTTTTAAATCCCAGAACACATGTTCAGGCATGGTAAAACAAAAGACATTTTCATTTACAATCACGCACCAAGATAAAAAGACGCGAGCTCGTACAGGCATTATCAAGACCTCAAGCGGCGCGATAGAAACCCCTTATTCAATTCCCGTAGCCACCTCAGGCTATATCCGCGCACTTACGTCTAAAGATATCACGCGACTCAAAATTCCCTGCCTTCTCGCAAATACCTATCACCTTCATTGCAAGCCCGGCGAGCACGTAATAAAAAAACTCGGAGGGCTCCACAAATATATGAAATTCCCCGGAGTTCTCTTTACTGACTCTGGCGGCTTTCAAGCCTTTTCCTTAGGCATCGGTAAAGAAACCGGCGGTAGGAAAATAGGGTTCTTCAACAATAATCGCCAAGTAGAAAAAAATGCAAGTAGTTTAGCAAAAGTCACTGAGCGCGGAGTTACCTTCACCTCAATCTATGATAACTCAAAGCACTTTATGGGCCCAAAAGAATCAATGCAAATTCAAAGTGATCTGGGAGCAAACATCATCATGGCATTCGATGAATGCACTTCCGCAACAAGCAACAAAGCCTACATCGCCGAGTCCATGGAACGCTCACATCGCTGGGAAAAACTCTCACTAAAATATAGAAATAAAAAACAAGCGCTGTACGGAATCATACACGGAGGCTGGTTCAAAGATCTCCGACTAGAAAGCGCAGAAATCATTAACAGCCTCCCCTTTGACGGTATTGCAATCGGTGGTTCTCTCGGCCCAGATAAGAAAAGCATGTATGAAGTACTCGACTACGTCATACCTGCGCTGGATGACCGACCAAGACACATGCTCGGTATTGGATGGGTGGATGATGTATTCGAATGTGTTGAACGTGGCATGGACACCTTTGATTGCGTCGAAACAACACGCGTTGCGCGTCATGGATATGTATTCATCTCGCCACGATCAGGCGGCAATAAAAAAAATAAGTTCCGTCTTTCAATCCGCAAAAGCCTCTACGAGAAAGATAAGAAAAAAATAGATTCCACCTGTAGCTGTGAACTATGCAAGAATTACAATAGATCACAAGCGCATGACTTGTACAAAGCCAAAGCTCCAGAATATTACAGGCTTGCAACGATCCATAATATTACTTTTATGCTTGATGTTATGCGCCAAATACGCAACTCAATAAAGAACCAAACATTCCAGAAACTCAAAAAAAGATGGATGAGTTAAAACTGAATGCCTACTGCAGAAGTCACTAATCCAGAGCCAAAACTAGCAACAATAACCTTATCTCATTCTTCAATCGTTCCGTCACGCAAGGCCTCGTCTAAAGCA
>CAYHLN010000049.1:0-5673 GCA_964357505.1 Candidatus Woesearchaeota archaeon
AATTGTAAGAAAGAATGTCAAGTTCCCTTCAAGCCAACAGGCGCTAAACCTGTCTTTTGCAGTGATTGTTTCAGACAAGAGAATTCTGGGGGAAGTGCCGAGAGGAGCTTTGGTCCGAGAAACTCAGAACAGAGCACAGAGCGACCAACCCAAGGTGCAGGAATTTCCAGTGATCAATTAAAACAAATTAATGCTAAGCTGGACAAGATTTTACTTGTTTTGAAGGATTTAGAGATTGATTACCCTGAAGACGAGCAAGCTGAAGAAAGCGATGATGCTGGCGATCTGGAAGACGAAGCTGAATAATTTTTAATCTCAGATTATTTTCTTATTATATATGTATCAAAAAGCTTGTTGCTTTTGAAAGTGATTTTCTCAAAACCAGAAAAGCCAGCCTGATGGCATAGAGCGCTCAGTTCTTTCTCTGAAAGAGCGTACGTGAGATTAGGTAGTGTCTCTCTGCTCTTAATTCCATCATCTAAAGTAATACTTGCATACCTTTCTTTTTTATCTACGTCCGTTCTTATACTGAAGGTCAGATCATAAGAGTGATCTTTAACTTTGACTCGGCAAACAATTACTTCGTGAC
This sequence comes from Candidatus Woesearchaeota archaeon, assembly GCA_964357505.1. Lineage (GTDB taxonomy): Archaea > Nanobdellota > Nanobdellia > Pacearchaeales > GW2011-AR1 > JBBSZK01. Next base: position 590 of record CAYHLN010000049.1, read on the forward strand.
TGCGCTCGCTGTCCTTGAACTTATCAATGATAAGAATGCCTCCCGGTAAAAGTAGCTCATAAAAGATACCTAAGGTCTGACGATACAAGGTCAGAGGATGATCTTTATTGTACTCTTTTGAATTCCATCCGCCAGCCGCATAAATAAATGAATTTCCTGTGCACATAATGCAGTCATAGGATTTCTCTACTTTATCCTTTACGTGTAACCAGTCAGATTGGGTTATTAATGAGCTGACCTTGCGCTTTCTCGCATTTCTCTTGAAGGACTTGATTTGATCATCTGACAAATCAAAACAATCAATGGTAAAACCTTTTTCCCTCATGCTTAACGCTGGAAATCCATCGCCTGCAGCTACATCTGCAATGCTGCTCTTTTCGTTTAGCCCCTTGCTCCTCAACAAGGTAAGGAGCTCTTCTGTGAATGCAGATTCTGGACATAGTTGTCTTATGGCGACTCCCCAGAGTTCTGCAAAAGAAGGATACTGATCAAAATAGATTTCATTCATATTCTAACCAAACGTAACTAACGGTACTCCGCCGCCTGTAGTAATTCTCTCTTGAAGCTCTTCACTCGAGCAGATATCTGAATCTGAGGGCAGATAAGCCTGACTTATCCTCATATCGCCCATATTAGGCGTGAAGCTGTTTGCTGCCTGGCAGGTTGGCCCTTGACACCTTTGCGGAATAAGGCTCATTATGTGCTTTATTCCTTGTTCTTGAAGATTTTTTAAAATATATCTGTACTCGCCTGCGCATCCTGCCGGCACACCATGTTCTTTCTCAAAAAGCAGCCTGAAAGCACTTTCTTGAAAAGGAGTTCTTGTTGGGCTTGCCCTTATGAGATTAGATTCTTTTAGATCATGTGCTGCCAAAATAGTAGCGTAGTTATCTGGAATCGTAAATCTGTCAAAGTAGTGCTTTACTGTGCTGGCAACTGCTGCGCTTGCTTCGGAAGAGCGATACCAGTCCCTTGGAGCCATTAACGAATGATCATCAACCACGAGCGCAATTTTTGCCATGTTTGAGCTGGCAGCTAACCGGCAAGCCAAGCCGAACGTATATTCGGGAAAGATCCCAAATGTTCCCTCTGGAGACGTTTCAGCCTCTCCGCGCATGTTAAGAGGGTAATGGCCTCCGATGATAACGGTTCGTGCGTTTGAGGTTCTCACTAGAGTCGTAAGTGCTTGCTCTAATTCGCATAACGTTTCTATTGATTGTGTTTTCATAGTAGACGGTGCATACGAAAGGTATATAGAAATTTCTTGCTAAAAGTAAGCTTTTTAAAGCCTAAAGTGCATTATTATCTTATAAAAGATAATATGAAGCTCGATAAATCAGATAAAATCATTTTGACCTCTTTAGAGTTCAATGCCAGAATAAAAGAGAAAGAGCTCGCTCGCCTTTGTCACCTCTCAAAAGACTCCATTAGATATAGAATCAAGAAGCTCGAGGAACGGAGCATCATCAAGGGCTATTCGTGCTTTATAGATTACACAAAACTTGGATGCATTTCTTATAAACTCTATCTTAAAATTCAAGGTTCGGAGGGAGACTGGTCCCGCTTACGTATCTTTTTGGATAACCAGCCCGCGGTTTTTGTCCGTTTTGAATCTCAAACTGATTGGAATTTTGGTGTTGTTTACTTTGCCCGCTCGCTCTATGATTATTACCTATTTGAACGGGCCCTCTTTACTAAATTTGGGACTATCATACAAACGTCAGAATTATGTCATATGGTAGATGCCACTGTTTTTGAGCCCCGATTCCTTTTAGAGAAAAAGAGCGGCACATTTGACTTATTTGGGGAAACGAAGCACAATACTGTTGACAGCATAGATAATGCACTTCTTGGATTGCTTCTACGTGATTCTTCGCGACCATTGCTTGCGCTGGCTAGCCAAATCAAGCTCTCGCCTGATGCGACAAAGAAAAGAATACAACGACTCGAGAAAGAACAGATCATAAGGAGATATACGACAACTATTGATTATTCTCAACTTGGCTTGGAAATTTACAAAGTTTTTATTTTCGTGAAGGGGTACACGGAAGAGGTTGAAAACAAGCTTGTGGAAGCGCTCTCAGGCTATAATTCAATAAGAAATATAATTCGCATGGTGGGGCCATGGAAGATAGAAGCGGAATTTATCTGTAGTAATTACGATGAATTGTTTACCATACTTAAGGAGATTAGAACTTCCTTTTCACAAAATATTACGTCACTTACCTACTCGATATTTAGAAATGAAGTATATTACCCTTCAAAGAAAGCTCTACCTTCTAACTGAAAAGACCCCAGTCGAGCTTCCAATTGAATAGGCCAAGAATGTTGATCACCAAGTACGAGCATGCAAGCACCAACAGACCGTAGTGTTTATGCTTCCAGGCAAACGAGATCCAGAGGACATTGGCAACAATCCAGATGTAGAGGCCGTTGAGGTTTTGAAAATTCACGAGGAGTACGCCTGTGATGCTTAACAATGTTGCAACCCATTCAATCACATGATGCACGAATTGCTTTTCAATAACGTGTACTGTAGTAAATCTGCCTTTCTTTACCGGTTTGACCAGCTCTTTTTTCTTTTTCACAGCGGGTAATGATTTTATGCTTTAAATAACTTCAGCCTGTCGCACCCAGTCATACTGCGCCCGTATTTATAGTTCGTATACCTGTAGAAAGTATGAAAGAATAGCTACTTTTTCGCTAATTTTTCTGCTCTTATTATCATCTCCTTCTTGAGGCCTATAAAGACGCCCCCTGGTTTAGCTCCAACATAGCTATTTTCACCTAGTTTGAGGATTTTGTTGAGCTCGGGTAGCTCGATATCGACATGAGTGATAGTAGCACGGGATTGGCCTTTGAGATGAATATACACGTCTGCCTTACCGAGGTGAATTTTGCCGGGTCCTGGTCCGCTCATCGTCATAGGGAGAGGCGAAACTTTAAAAGCTCTCCTCTGCCAGTATAACTATAGCGGAGTAGAGGAGCCTGGAGTCCTCACCGGGCCCATAACCCGGGGATCGCACGGTTCAAATCCTGCCTCCGCTATTTTTTTCCTTGCGGGTTCTTTAACGAAGTCTCTAAAAGCATCTACTGTATTGAAACGCGATATTGTCAGATAATAAGAATTATCACAATTTGGCCCAGTTAACCGAGAAGGAATTTCTAGAAGGCTTAAAATTTCTTGGACATCTCTTAATCCTTCAAAATTCATCGACTTGGTTTTAAGGCGATTGTATTTTTTCTCATGATAAGCTTCGTCATGAAAGAAAGCTTTCAGCCACTCAATTTTTATATCGATAGCGGCATCTTTTATAGAAAGGGGAATTCTCCATTTATATGATTTAAAACTACCGAACATCGCAGTGAATTGGTTATAGCGTGTTATACTGCTACTAGTAACTGAAACTCCAGACCGCATCTTCATTTTAACGCCGAATAGCTTGCTGAAATCTGTGCGGAAGCTATCAAGCAATTTTTGATTTTTATTGTAATAACCAATCTCTGCAATAAAACGCCGACCTTTTTGTTTTGTAGGATATATAAAGACTGAACCGTCGCCACATAAATGTGCATGTATTCTAGCTAACTCGGGTGTTATTTCCATTGATTCTAAAGTCGTGATTATTTAAATAAAAGAGCGATAATTTTCTAGTTACAACAGCTTTTTATAGCGAGGATTTGTTTCTGGAGCATGTTGCTGATAGGTATAGATGATGCCGGCCGCGGGCCACTGATCGGGCCGATGATCCTGGCAGGGGTGCGCATTGAAGAAAGTGAACAAGAAGCATTGAGAGAGTTGGGGGCGAAAGACTCAAAGCTCCTGTCGCACCCAGAGCGCATGCGGATTGAGAAGCTGATTAAAGAAAAAGCTGATGCTAGTGAGGTGATCATTGCTACTCCCAATGAGATTGATTCGTTCGTTCTGGGCGGCATGAACCAGAATACGCTTGAGGCAGAGAAAATGGCTGCAATCATTAATGCACTTAACAAGCCTAAAGAAAAGATACGTGTTATTGTGGATTGTCCTTCAGTCAATACTGAGGCTTGGAAGCATAAACTTATGACCTTCATCAAGCACCCCGCAAATCTCGAGGTGCTCTGTGAACACAAAGCTGACTTTAATCATCCGGTTGTATCTGCGGCATCTATCTTGGCTAAGGTGAGGCGAGAAGAAGAGGTTGCGGAGCTTAAAGCCCAATATGGTGAGATTGGTTCAGGGTATCCTGCGGACCCTATCACGCAGGCATTCTTGAAGGAGCATGGCAAGCGGCTGGAAAACAGTGACATCTTTCGTAAAAGCTGGAGTACGTGGCAGACGCTTTTTGGTAAAGTAGACAAAAAAGGTAAAAGCGTACAGAAAAAGTTATTCTAATTTCTTACTATGGTGTGCTGTGGCTCTGGACCAGTCGAGATGATGCCTACTCGAGCACCAATGGCCTTTTCAAAATCTCCTACTGCGCTCATGAGAGATTCGGGTAAATCGCTTTCTCGGTCGACTCCCCTCATATCTGCATAGCCGCCATACGTTCTATACCGTGGTTCTAATTCGCGCAATCGTGAAGCGTCTCTCGTGAAGGGAACGATTGCTCTCCTGCAGCCATATCCATAGCAAATATTGAAATGATCTGCTCTTCCTCCCAGTGAGTCTGCTTTTGTAAGTACAATTACTTGCTTGCCATTCACTCCGACCGCATATCGACCCGCCACTGCATCTGTCCATCCGACCCTGCGGGGCCGACCGGTAGTGGCGCCGTACTCTCCTGCAGCCATACGAATACCAATTCCTTGTAAGAATGGATCAGCATCATTGATAAGGGCATCTCCTTCCGGATACGCCTGGCCTTCAACTTCTTTCCTATTCAAGGGTAGTGGCCCATCAGTGGCTGCACAATACTCTTCAGATTTCACTCCTCCGAGCTCTGTTACAAAAGGACCGCCTCCGACACGCGTCATAAAGGGAAACTTCATAATACCTAGCGTTAGATCAATCATACTTGCGGAAATGCCTACTCCTGATGCGGTTCCATTAACAGAACAATCGCTGGACGTTACGTAAGGATGGATTCCATGTTCAACGCTTA
>CAYHLN010000050.1:0-5587 GCA_964357505.1 Candidatus Woesearchaeota archaeon
CTTTGCAGGGATATGAAAGTAAACCAAAGCTTCGCTTGACGGATCAAGTGCAACAAGACCCATGCCTTCTTTGGTGATTTTAAGCCGCACTTCGGTAACTAACTCTGAGATAATAGAGATAATAGTGGCAAATAGCTTCGGATCATCAAGTTTTAATAACATAATTCATCCGAGCAGAAGCCACTTTTAAGCTTTGTTATGCTGAAGAGTATGTTCGCTATTCAAAGACCAAATTAGAAACAGGTTCAATCGCACCATTCTCAAGATCAACGATGAACGCCTTATAGTCTCCCGTGTTACCGCTCTCACCGATCCACCCATCAAGAATCATAATGCGATCATTACCAATAAAGTCGGCATCCACGAGAGTGTGGTCTCCAAATGTTTTTTGCAATACATTGCCAGTTTCAAAATCAAGTATATACAACTGATAGAGAGTGTAATCATCTAAAAATTCATTCGCAATAAAAGCGAGAGATTTACCGTCAGGAGAGATATCAACGGGCTTGTAATAGATATAACCCTGAGAGAAGTCATATTCTTCTTTATCATTTTCAAGATTTTCATAAAGGCTGCTTTTCCAGTAATACGTTCGATTAAGTGTATACACAGAAGGACTATCACCAGAGAGCTCAATCCCAATCAAGACATCTTCTTCATTAAAGTCAGTAAACATATGTTGATCCGCCGTAAGAGAAGCATAGCGTGTATCTTGCTCATCAAAAAGTACTTTCTCTTCGCTTAAATCTCTGTAAGAGATACCATTGAAAAGCCCGAACTCGCTTGTTATCAATCGTCCGTTGCGTGCATCAAGAGCTAATCCCTTAAGCTGATATTCTTGAAGCGAACTAAGCCCAGTCACTTTATTAAGGCCTATATCCCACGCATATACATCCCACCCATGATACGATGAGGAGGCAAGGGGCGATGAATGACCGAAATCGCCAGAAGCGAGAAAATAAACTTTTTGCTCATCTGCTGAAAATACTAAACTGGTGACGGTCATATTGACAATAATATCTTTCAGGATATCTCCAGCATTTGGATCTGCAAGATAAATAATACTTTGGGTGTAAGAGGAATCATAATCGACGAAAGCGAACAGTTCGCCAGAAGGCGAATAGGTCGGGCTCGCCAATGTCCCGCTAGAGATTGATTCAATTTCTCGTATGAGTCTTCCTTCTATATCCGTAAGGCGTATGGTTATACGATTCTGATTATCAAAAAACGTTGAAGCGATAGTGGCACCTTCTGGAGAAACAGAAAGAGTGGGATGATAGAACGGATAGCCGCGCTCACCAGAATCACCAAAGAAAAGAGAGATAATAAAATAAATCATAACAGCAAGGCAAAGAGCGGCAAGAATAGCAGAAGCGAGTCCCAGCTTGCTTCTCGTTTTAACGAAAGAGAGAATGCCCAGCACCAGGCCCGCTATTGGCAGAAGGTAGACAAAAAAGCCCACATAAGAAAAGAGGGTAATAAATGGGAGAGAAAGAAAATCAGGCAAGGTACTCGGTAAAAAAATTAGGGCAAGGTACAGTAACATGCCGAGGGTAAGGATAAATGCAAGAACCGGTATCCACGTTGACCATGGAGATTTCTTAAGAGATTCTATCACAATGTGTTAAAGAAAAAAGAGTTTTTATAGCTTCCGCAATCGTCAGCACGCGTAAGCGTTCTCTGGCACATTTTTCCAGCCTTCTGCAGGCTTTCACGGTAATTATAAAAACTCTTCTAAGAAGGGATAAGAATGAGCGAGAAAGTAAAAAGGATCACGAAGTTGTACTATTCTAATCCCAAAGTAAAGGGTGCACTCCTTACATTTTCACAAAGTAGGGAAGTTGTACCCCGATACGGGGAAGGATTTGGTAAACGTCCTGATACTATTATATACGAAAGTGATCTCATGGGCCTTGTCAATCGAGGTGCGACTTCTTTTCATGCCTCTGAGGAGCTGTGGTCGGATGCTCTCCAGCTAACGACTGATATGACCCCCCCTGAACTGGCGCAGTTGCGCTCAGGGTGGGATCTCCTTATTGATATTGATTCTCCGTACTTAGATTACTCAAAAATTGCACTCAAGCTCGTTATTGACGTCCTTGAAAAGCACGGCGTCTACTCATATGGCATTAAATTCTCAGGAAATAAGGGATTTCACCTTATTGTCCCCTTCAGCGCGTTTCCCGAGCTCTACCATGGCCACGAAACGAGAACGATGTTTCCTGAGTGGCCGCGAGCCATAGTCAAATACATCATGACTTCCATCAGACCAAACTACAATCGTCTTGTTGCCGGTCTCGGTATTAATTTCCAAGCATTACAGCGTAAAACCAATCTAGCAAAAGAAGATCTTTTTGAAACGAAGTGCCCGACTTGTGGGGCCCGTTCAATTGAAAAACAAAGCGTTTCCTTTAAGTGTAACCGCTGCGGCATTGGATACGAACGGCCAGACTACCAACCAACGAAGCGCAAGTTGAAGTGCACCGACGTAGTTTGTCCGGGTTTTTTCGAAGAGGTAGAGAGAAAGAAATACTATTATTGTGACAAATGCAAGACAAGCTCGTTCAACAAATTTGACACTCAAGATGGCCAAAAGGTAATTTATGAAAAAGCATCAAGCAATTTCTCAGTAGCTTTTCAAGAAGAGTTTGATGCTGAAAAGCTTGGTTCGCTCGATCTTGTTCTCGTTTCACCGCGACACCTCTTTAGAATGCCGTACTCCTTGCATGAAAAGACAGCATTAGCGAGCACCGTTATTCTTAAGGAGGAAATTGATAACTTTTCCCCAAAAAATGCTGATCCGTTGAAAGTAGTGATCCGTGACTTCTACCTTCCTTCCAAAAAAAATGAAGCTACAACACTGCTGGAGCAAGCACTTATTGCTCATGAGGGTGAAGAACAAGAAAAGGAGAAAACGTCAAAGAAGCAGTATGAATTTGCAGAGTCACTTGCCCTCTCTAATGTATCAGAAAATGATTTTCCTGCTCCAATCAAGAAGCTCCTCAAGGGGCTGACTGACGGACGTAAGAGGGGCCTTTTTATCCTCATCACGTTCTTACGATGCCTCAACTTTCCTCCCGAGTATGTTGCTGCCAAAGTCCACGAGTGGAACAAGCGTAATCAAGCTCCATTGAAGGAGGGTTATATCAAGAGCCAGCTTGATTGGATGTTTAGGCAGAAAAAGAAAATCCTGCCTCCAAACTATTCAAACGACAGTTTCTACAAAGACCTTGGCTTACTTGACAAAGCTCCAGAAACGAAGAATCCGGTTGGTGACGTGGTCAGAAAACTTAAACGCACACAGCACAACTAATTTGTTTTCTTAGGTAACCTTTTTAAATATCATCGATCTAAATGGGATGTATGAAAAAAGGGGCACTTCTGATACTGGCAACATTCTTGTTTTTCGTTGCTCCCGTCCTTGCTGCAGAAAATGACACAACAAGTGACAGCATACAGAAAGCTTATCAATGTCTGCAAAACGAAATAGGTAATAAGAGTTCTTCTGCACTTTCCCTGCAAGAGGCAATCTTTAGTATGCTTGCCCTGGGTGATGAGCCAAAATTACGAGATAAAATCGAGTCAGAGCGTTCAAGCAGCGACTGTTGGCCAAAGGCAAGTTGCAGATTGAAGGAAACCGCACAAGTGTTACTTGCATATGATCGTGCAAATCGTGATACGACCCAAATTGAAGAATATCTTACCGATCACAATGGTTCAACAACTGATTTGAGCTGGTTTTTGATGATTGACATTGCCAATCATGTTCCTGCCTCATGCACCGTTAAGCACGGGAGCACAACACGCACATTCTCCGTCGGAGAAGACATGAAGCTTTCTGGAGACGGGGGAAGTTGTTTATCCATAATTTCTTCAGGCTATTGGTTACAAATATCTTCCAGCTGTCTTGACCAGAGATACGATATTTCTTGTACACAAGATTTCATTACGACTCTACTCTATCAAAAATCAGGTCTTGATACGGTCTTCGTGTCTCCAGAAACACACTCTGCAGCTTCATCAGGTACAACCTCTGAAAAAGTCAATGCAAAATGCTTCAAGCAAGGAAGCGCCTGCAACTATGAGGGCACGTTGTGGTCTGCACTTGCCTTGCAACAAGTCGGAGAAGACGTTTCAGCATACGTACCTTACTTGCTTGCTCTAGCCCCAGAAAATCAAAATCTTCTTCCAAGCTCGTTTATCTTTAAGCTGACCAATGCAGATGATCACTACTCAACCTTAGTCCAAGCACAAAAGCAAGGTAAGTTCTGGGAAGCACCTAACACTCCAAACAACAAGTTTTACGACACTGCACTCGCTTTACTGGCATTACAGGGCCGCGCATCTACTGAAGCAGATGCGGCAAAATCCTATCTAGAAAGCATTCAAACTCCTAAAGGATGTTGGAATAACGATAATATTCGCGATACTGCATTCATTCTTTACAGCGCATTCCCAGACGATTCTTTCATCGGTTCAGGTGGAGGCGGCTCAAGCATCGAGCTATGCGAGTCCGTGGGGCGCTTTTCCTGTTCTCCTTTACTTGAATGCGTCGAAAGCGGTGGAGAAATACTCAATAATTATGTTTGTGCAGGTTCTCTGAAGTGTTGTTCTGTTGCACCGGCTGAACAAAGCTGTTCCCAATTACTAGGGGGCGTCTGTGGTGCCAACGAACGCTGTCTGGGAACCGAAATACCATCAAGTGACGGTAGCTGTTGCACCGGCAGTTGTATACCTTCAGAGACAAATGAAAACCAATGCGTTCTTGCCGGAGGTAGTTGCGCGAGTGCTTGTGACCTCGATATCGAAGTAGAAGATCCGGCTCAATGCAGCTCAGTTACAGAGATCTGCTGTTTCCCTCAGGATGAGCAGGAATCGTCAGGAAGCAGATGGATCTGGATTATCTTGCTTGTTGTTCTGATCGCGCTTGTGGTAATAGCAATCATCTATCGCAAGAGGTTGCAGCTTTGGTACTACAAGTTCAGAAATCGTGGAGGCATAAAGTCAGCCCCAATAATAACACGACGACCTCCATTCCCGCCTGCAGGCCTTCCTTCTAACATCCGTCCGTTCAGCCCTTCAAGCCCTCAAACAAGAAGGTCGCAACCTTCCAAGCTTGACAATGAAATGGAAGAAACGCTCCGAAAGTTACGCGAAATGAGCAAATAGCGCAATGCATATAAACCATCTTCTGATAGATAACGCATGAAGGCACTGCTACTGGTTATGCTTCTCCTTATTCCAACAGTAAGTGCTGTAACATCTTTCGATCTGAACATAACGCTCCAACCTTCTGAAACGTTTGTTATCGAGTTACCTTTCCCAGTACATAACACGCTCTTAAGCGACCACATTATTCTCAAGAGAAATAATGTTGAAGTGCCCTTCGAACATGGAGCAAAACGCTTCGACGGCCAATATTATGTATATGGTGTTGCACCTGGGAGCGCCACTAATTATACACTTCTCATTGAAGATGTTGAGACAACCCAACAAGGCCAGCCAACAACCACTGATGTAGAAATTCCTTTACGAGTAAGCGGAGAAAAAGTCGATTATACGCTTTTACCAGGGCTTGTAGAGGGTG
>CAYHLN010000051.1:0-5480 GCA_964357505.1 Candidatus Woesearchaeota archaeon
TTGCGAACGAGAGTAGAAATGGGATTATGGCCTGCTCCTGCTCCAACGGTATATTTGAAATAAAAGAGAATGGATCGTAAATGTGAGACCTTAGTCGATCCAGAACGCGCTCCATTTATCAATAAGATATTTGAAAAGGTAGCGTACGAAAAATGGAGTGGGAGAAAAGTCTACCATTGGCTCAAGTTTGACTTGGACTTCAGAACAGTAGTTGGAAAGAAACATCTCACCTTGAGCAATATTTATATGATTCTACAGAATCATTTCTATTATGGCGTATTTGAATACCCCAAAAAGAGTGGCAACTGGTATACCGGTAAACACGAAGCAATTATCTCTAAAGAGCTGTTCGATGCGGTGCAGGAGCAGGTGAAAAGCCAGTTCGTGAGGTCGGAGAGTAAAGAGTTCGCATTCACTCGCCTTATGACCTGTGGACTTTGTGGCTCAGGCATCACCGCTGATGAAAAGTTCAAGAAACAGAAGAATGGAAATGTGCATAGGCACGTCTATTATGGATGCACAAAGGCAAGAGACAAGAACTGTAAATGTGGGTATATAAACGAAGAACAGCTCATAGCTCAGCTTCAGGCCCTCATGGACCAGATCGATCTTGACGAGACAGGAATCAAGGAAAAGATCAAAACTGAGGTTGAACGAATCAAGAAATTCCAGAGGATCATTCTCGGTACAAAGGAAAAGATTGAGATTCAAGATATCGATATCCGAAACTATGCAAAGTACGTTTTGAAGGAAGGTACTGACCTTGAAAAGCGAGAGCTATTATCATGTTTGAAAAGTAAATTGGTACTTGCCGAGAAAAAGATCGAGCTAGTTTAGAGATGAAGAAATTCCAAGCCAGTTCAGTAGCTTTAGACTTGCTATTGCTGTCTTGTTATCGAGGTCCTTTTCTTCATGCCAAGCTGAAACGGAAATAGCGATGATGTTTTTATTTGCTAACCCTTCAAAAAGCGTCTCCATTTCTGAATAGGTCGGCCCTGACTTTGCGTGATACTTAAGAGCTGGCATTTCTTCTTCAGCATCAACCACATCCGTATCCCAATGAAGATAAATGCTTTCGTCTTGTGAGAGGTGTTCAAAGATATCTCCAATCGTACATTTTATAATTTTAGAATCACGCAGAGCTTTCTGTTCTCCTTGGTCTAGGTCACGCGCATCCGAAAGAATAGTCTGATTTTCAGGATAAGGACTCAAACCCACAGCACCACTTATTCGCTGATCGCCTCGCCCAATTAACATCGCCAAAGGCATCCCTCCGATATATTTTGTCTGTGTTGTTTCCCACGTATGAAAGTCACCGTGAGCATCAAGCCATAGAATACGATCAGGTTGTTTCCCGGCTTTTTGTAGTCCTGCGAGTACTCCGAGCGTAGAAACACAATCTCCAGCAAGACTTACCGGAATCAACCCTTCATCCACAATATCTTTAACTTTCTCAGAAAGAGCAGAATATATCTTACCCATTCTCTGTATCTTTTCGTCAGAATCGGTGATTTCTGTCTCTTTGAATTCAGGAACTTCAAGCACCTTCCAAGAGTCAGAGTCGATACCACGAATGCGACTTAGACCCTCTCGTCGCTGACCCATTAAGAATGGCGTTATTATTTTCTGGTATCTTTTTATAGCCATGTTTCAGGATTCATATCATATCCGAGCGAGATCATCATTTCTTTAACTTCCTTTCGTTCCCCTATTTTAAGCAACTCATCTTCTCTTTTTAGCCAACGTCGTGCTTTTGGAGTTTCAACCGCCATGACAATAGGTAGTGTTACAGATTCCAGATCTTGCAAACCGAGATAGTCAGTGATCTTTTTTATGCTTTCCTTTGGCTCTAACAAAACTTGCTCGAAAGAAATACGAAGTTTTGGTAGCTTGTTTTCAAGAATAGCTGTATGAGCGGACATCCATTGATTGAGACAGACATCTTCTAGTCTCGCACTTATGAAATCATGCCAGTTTGGAGGCAAATCGAATTTCCACCAATCTTTACCGAACTCCACCGAATCAGAGTAGCCTTTTATATCCATACTGACTCCTGCGTCTTTTAGGTTGTGTGAAAAGAAGCCTATCGGCGACAACCAGCCGTCCATAAGTCCATTAACTGATTGGGCGTAGCCTCGTGTTAGGTGGATATACTTGATTTCAGCATTTGGGAAAAGTTGCTCGTACATTCCAATTCGGTATGCATCTGGGGGTGCTTTGAAAAGGAGTGTCTTTGTTTCCGCATCATCCGCCGTAAACGCTTTTCCGTAAAGTCGCGGAACGACGAAGGGTGGCTCTTCGACTTTAAGCTCACTGAAAAAACGACTGGTATCAGCAAAAGCCTTATAGCCGTCGTAATAACCAATCCTCCATGGTGTATTTTTAAAGACTTCTGTGAGGATAAACTTTTGCAATTCTTTCTCTTCTCGAATATCCGGTACTCGGGCTTCAGAAAGAGCGTTATCAAGTGCTTCAATAAGTTCTCTATGTCCTTCTACTTCAGAGAACGCTTCTGGGAAGTGCAGAAGTAATCTCCTCTCCCAACGCTTTTTTAAAGTATCCAATGGAGCCAACTCTTCGGAAGGAAGGGTAAGACCGTCAATGATGTTGCTTGCTAACTCCTCTTTGTTAGACAAGGTTTCAATCGCATCGCTGTTGGAGTTATAGCCAAATCCATTCTTTGATAACGTGAGGAATGGTTCTATTTCGCCATCAAGCGAACCAACATCGGGGTGTGAGCTTAAAATACTTTTGACCAAACTTGATCCTGACCTTGGACTGGTTAAAATAACTGCTACCCTTTTGACTAACAAATTGAGGTTTGAGTTGGGGATATCACGAAACGTATTTATTTTTTCTATCAGAAGGTTCATAGGAGTACTATCTGGGTTTCAAGATGAACACATAAAATGTCTCCCTGTTGTTTTTACTTATTGATTGGTTGTTGATGACTCTGAAGGAAAACTTTGCCGCTTTCGCTAGTGCTTTTATTTCTTCTACCGCTCCAAAATTAGATTGAGCAAAATAGATCCTCCCGCTTGGTTTTAGATACTTTCTTACCTCTTTAAAGAATCTCTTATTTGTCTCTAGGTTGGTATCCCATTGGGATTGCGATACCAAATCGTGAGCGGGTTTATTCCTGAAAGGAAGATTCGCGGTAATAACATCAAACTTCTCTTTTCCGATGTTTTCAAAAAGGTTGGATCGTTTAGCTACAATCGTTTTACCAAAACCATGTATTTTGGCGTTATGCCGCGTGCTCCTAAGTGCCGCCGGATTGATATCCACAGCAACTACTCTGTCAGCACCGTGATAGCAAGCAAAGATTGCAATAACACCAGAGCCAGTGCCTATGTCCAAAACACTCTCACCTCTCTTAATCTTGAAGTTCTTGACGAGAGGTTGGCTGTCTTTGAAAGGTAGAAAGGTGTTTTTATAAACAAGAAACTTCTTACCAAGATACTGGATAATCTTACCTTTTGCTGGTATCGACTTAGACATTTGTTGCCTCTCTTTCTGCCATTTATCGACTTTCGTAATATCTATTTTAGACATAAGTTTTTACAGCCATACGATCTAGAGTAACAGACATCAAGAGTTTTTATGTCTGATGTGTCTTAGATCTCTGATATCGGGCTTCCCGACCCGTCTCGGGCGGGATAACCTCGCTCATGTTGGTTGCCGGACTAGGACTCGAACCTAGATACCCTCCTCCAGAGGGAGGTGTCCTACCATTAGACGATCCGGCACTGTGTGAGGAACGAGAAACGAGGCACAAGGAACAAAACCTTATAATTTGTCGTTCCTCGTCTCTTGTTTCTCGTCTCTCGCTCAACAATGCCCTATTTTCGAGCCTTTTTCAACCTCGTGCGGGACACAGCACCGTGTTTGGTAGCCAGTATGTTTTTATCGGATCTTTATCACATAGAGCATATGCTGAGGTGTGAAAAAAGATTTTGATGCGTGGAATGAGCTGAAGAAAAGTATCCAGCAGAATACTCAAGAAATCTACTTTAACGAAGCGGAGGTCTGGTGGTGCACCTTGGGTATCAATGTTGGACATGAACAAGATGGGGTAGGAAACTTAGCCCAGAGGCCCGTTCTTGTTCTTAAAAAGTTGAGTGCTGAAACATGTGTCGTCGTCCCATTGACCTCTTCGCACAAAATTCACCCCCCTCCGCATATTCGTAGGAATAACGAACGAACGAAAATCATACGCAATCCTCTCTCAACTTCGAGTCGTTGATACAAAGCGCTTTATGGAAAGAATCATAACCATTGAAAGCAATAGATTCGAAGAGGTACGAAACGCCGCCAAAGACATGCTTTGACGGCGTTTCCACTTCTTGCCCACATCTCTCGATGCAGGGTGAGGCCGGAGCCCACTGTTCAACAATGTGATTGTACTCCCCCACCAATCACCGTCAACAAAAACTTTATTTAGATTTTATCTTTCGCGCAGAAGCCTTTCTGGAAGCCCTCGATTTTGAACCATGTTTGGTAGCTGCTTTGGCAAATGCGGTAAAGAGCGGGTGCGGAGCGAGCGGACGCGCCAGAAACTCGGGATGGAACTGCGCACCAACGAAGAACGGGTGTTTCTTTTTGGGAAGCTCTGCGATCTCCATGAGAATGCCGTCAGGAGAGGTGCCCGAGAAGACGATGCCCGCCTCAGTGAGCTGTTGGATATATTCCGGATTGACCTCGTAGCGATGACGGTGACGTTCGATGATCGTCGTCTTTCCGTACGCTTCAGATGCGTGTGTACCTTTTTTGATATGCGCAGGATACGCACCCAAACGCATTGATGCACCATAACGATTGTCTTTGAGAAGTGCTTTTTGTTCAGGAAGGATGTCGATGACCGGATGTGCTGTCTTTGGGGCAACTTCGGTGGTGTGTGCATCTTTGAGACAAGCAATATTGCGTGCGAATTCAATCACCATGAGCTGCATACCGTAACACAAGCCGAGATATGGAATGCCGTGCTCACGCGCGTAGCGAATCGCGTTAAGTTTTCCTTCGATACCTGACGAACCGAAACCGCCCGGCACGATGACACCGTCAAATTTGGCAAGCATTGAGACCTTGTTTCCCTTCCCTTCGAATTCACGTGCGCTGATCCATGTGAGCTTTGGTGTCCTATTCACCGCATATGCGGAATAGCGGATTGCTTCGATAACCGAAACATATGCATCAGCAAGCGTAAAGTCACCGCTATCAAAGTATTTTCCAACGACAGCAATCGAAAGCTCGGCCTTCTTTGCGCTCCCTTTCTTCACAAAAGCCTTCCATGCTTCAAAGCGCGGTTTTCCGAGCTTGAGATGAAGAATCTTGGCAAGTTCCCCATCAACCCCTTGGCGATAGAGTTCGAGCGGAATACCGTAGACGTTTTTGACGTCGGGAAGCGACACCACGCGCGCCGGAGCAAGGTTACATGCAAGCGCGAGTTTGGCACGACGTTTGTCATCCATCGCTACCGC
>CAYHLN010000052.1:0-5320 GCA_964357505.1 Candidatus Woesearchaeota archaeon
GTGGACATAGACCGTAAAACATCAAACACCATCAAAACCTTTGTTTTTGAGTGGTATCAATTCTTAAATCACCGTAATAGCGGGCAATTAACGGTGAAATTGTAGGAAAAATTTATTTTTAAGTACCACAATTCTTGTATTAGAATTAGTACTATTCTCTGTTTCTTTTCGTATTGGCGCGATTTTCAAAAACGGCTCTAAATAAGGGTATTTTGCTATCAATAAGTATTCATGGTTTAGACCAGTCCAAGTATTGACAGTAGTAGTAAGATATGATATACTACTTACAGTTCTTTGATAGCACTGACTGGAGTTTGCTGTGGCAGAAAGGGCCTCATTTGGGCTTTCTCTGCTGTAGCAAACAACATCACAAACATCAAACCAAAGGAGCAATTTATGGGACACAGAATCATGAAGCGCGTACCGCTGGACTTTCCAGCGCCGCTAAACCGAGTTTGGGAAGGATACATCAATCCATACCCAGGCCCGCTCGAATGCAACCTCTGCAAGGGAAGCGGTTACAACACCGCAACCAATCAGATCTCCGAAGACTTTTACAGCTTCGACGATCGCCGACACGCGTGGAGCGACAAGATCACGCAGGATGAGGTCCAAGCGCTCGTAGACAACGGACGCCTCATGGACTTCACCCATACGTGGACTCGCGGTGAAGGATGGAAGCGTCGTGAAGACAATTACATCCCTACGGCCGACGAGGTCAACGCCGCTCAACACAAAGGTGGACTTGGTGGCCACGATGCCATCAATCGCTTCATCCTGATCGAAGCTCGTGCCAAGCGCCTCGGCGTCTTCGGCAAGTGCCCGATCTGCAAGGGCGAGGGAACACTCCCTCATCCCGACGAAGCGATCCGGAAGCTCCATGAAGAGTGGAAGGAGTATGAACCGCCGACAGGCGACAGCTACCAGCTCTGGGAAACCTGCAGCGAAGGAAGTCCGATCAGCCCTGTATTCGCAAGTCCGGAACAACTCGCCGACTGGTGCGCCGATAACGCCACCATCTTCGGGAGCGAGAAGACCTCACGCGCCAACTGGTTGCAGATGTTCACCGGCGAGAAAGATCTCGACACTGGAAGCCTACTCGTTATGGGTGGCGGCTATGTGGGAGCGCTCGCAAACGCGCCGGAGTGATCGAAAACATCCAGAGTGCTAAGACACCAAGAGCCTGCCAGGACCAAAATCCTGTCAGGCTCTTTCTTTTTATATCGAGTGTCTTATTCTTGTTATACTTCCGCTATGCAAAAGCGTCACCACACAATACCTCGCTGTTATCTTGAAGGTTTTACCGATGAAAACGGCCATGTCTGGGTATTGGATACAAAGAATAAAATATTTAATACACAACCAGAAAATGTCCTGGTAGAAACTCATTTTTATAGAATAACTTTGAAGAATGGTGAGAAAAGCGTTGTGGTGGAAGACACTCTGGCGAATATGGAAGGTGCTTACGCAGACATTTTTAGAAACAAGATATCTCAAGATAAGTTTCTAACTGATGATGAGCGTGCGAAAGTTTCAATCTTCTTTTCTGCGATGATGCACAGAACAAAACCTCACAGGGAATCAATGAGAAATATGCTTGAAAAGTTGAAAGTAACTATGGAAGAATGGCAGAAAGAATACAAAAATAATCCAGAGGCTGGCAGGCTTTCAAGTGCGATACCTAGTAGTGGTAAGGGAATTTCTCTCGATGAGCTCAAAGAAGGTCTTGCAGATTTTAATGAACATCACGCGGCCGATTTAATCCCACAAATTATCTCAACAGCTCAAATCATTTTTAATATGAAATGGTCCATATGGAAATACCCTAAAGGGGAAGGTGGTTTCATAACGTCAGACAGCCCCTTGGTTGTCATGCGTCCCGCCTCGATAAAAAAGTATGGTAAAAATGCTTTTGGAAGTCGGCCAGGACTCTTGTTTCAAGACGCTGAAATAACTTTGCCGTTATCCAAAGATAGGCTATTGCTGGCAGGTTGGATATTAAACGAAGACAGTTATCACGAGGTCCCTGCTGAAATAGCAGAGAATATAAATCAAAGGACAATTCTAAATTCTTCCGAGAGAATTGTAGCCTCAAATAAAAATAAATTAGAAGAAATTAAAGCCAAGTACCCGCCAAATCCACCAGCTACAAATTAGGGACCCTTGCATTGAATTATACCTCTACGTATAATATAGGGTATGAAGGAAAAACCTATTGTTATATGCGGTGACTGGTATGATATTGCTTTCGCTAATTTTGTACAGAAAGATAAAGAGTTATACGAAAATTACTATTCACTTCTCCAAGTTCCTCGTTATCGTGTCTCTGATACAGATGAAAAATACCGAGTCATAAACTACTGGGACGAACAAGGTTTGCTCTTAAGCAAGCGAGGAAAGACTGACTCATGGCGCAAGTTTAGTATTCTTGATGTTATCTGGATACGCATACTCCAAACACTCAAAGAGTACGGCATGGAAAGCGATAAAATATTGCGTCTCAAGTCGGACCTATTTCAAGTCCAAGATAAAGAGGGGCGATATACAGAGTTCGCTTTCTGGGTGAATATGGCACACCACTACAAAGACGTGTTTGTTATCGTGTTGTCGGACGGCCGAGGGACCATAGCAACGACAACCGATATTGAGTTGCAACAGCTTATTGAGCCATTTAAGCAATCATTCATTTCCGTTGATTTTCGATACATTGTCCGGTCCATTATCTTTCCTGAAAATAAAAGTAAAAAGGCGGTTGAGTTCAACCGCAAGCTCGATGAGAAAGAAATTGAGCTTTTGAACGCACTCTCAAATGTGAACGTTGAGACTGTTACAGCCCATTTAAAGAAAGGCAAGATTGACCGTATCGAATGGAAAAGCGTTGAGCAAAACCCTGAACGCCTTTTTGAGATATTGAGAAAGAAAATTGATGAGTCTCCAAACCAGACCATAACCCTCAAACGGCAAGATGGGAAAGTTCTTTTTATAGAGCAGAAAAAGAGTCAGAAATTACCCTGACTCGAATAAGGTGACCGAGTAGCGGAGCCATTATATTTCCCGAGACAGATGACCGATAAACGGAGTTTGCTCATAAGAAAAATATGAAGTGCTTACTCCACAACAGGCTCGGAAGTATCTTAAAAAGAATAGAGATATTTCCGACGAACGATTGAAAGTGATACTTGGGTATCTGTACGGATTGGTCGAAACAATGATTAAACAAGAACGAAAAAACTATGAGCGACATATCAGACAAACAACACGAGGCTAACAAACAAAATGCTCTTTTGGGCGGTGTGAAAACCGACGAAGGTAAGGCTATTTCTCGCTACAATGCCGTACGTCATGGGATTTTGAGAGAAACCATAACGGAGTACGAGAAGATAGACCACGAACGCATATTCAACGAGTTTGCCGACTTCTATAAGCCTGAAAATCTTATTGAGGAAATTCTGGTTGAACGTTTGACTGTTGCTTATGTAAAAATGGCTCGTGTCTCTCGGGCAGAAAACGAGCTTATGAAAAGTGCCATGGACCCGACAATACCTTTTGGCGAAGGTGTTTCCTACTATGAAAAAATTGGATATAAGGTGGTCCTACCATCGGATAAAGTGACACTACTTTCCGATGTCTATGCTCGGTATGAGAGTGCTGTAGAAAAGCGTTTCTATAGGGCTATGAACACTCTTAATGAGCTTAAAAAGACATACGCATGAGTACTCAATCCTCAAAAATGGGTTTGTTTGGTAAAAAGCTCAAAATTGAGGATTATGAGTTTGCTCTTAGCTATTGTCGTGTCTCTTCAAAGAAACAAGAGCTTGAGGGTAGTGGCCTTGATAGCCAAGAGACTCGAAATGAACAGCTTGCGAAATATCACAAGCTAAAAATCGAGAAAGTTTTTCGGGATACGTTCTCCGGTGGTGGCGACTTTATGAAGCGTCCCGATATGCGTGAGCTTATCGAATATCTCGACGCACACCCTTACAGAAAATATGTAGTTATCTTTGATGACCTCAAGCGCTTTGCTCGTGATACAAAATTTCACTTTGAGCTTAGGACAGCTCTTGAGGCTCGCAACGCTTTACCTTTGTGCTCAAACTTTGTCTTTGACGATACGCCCGAAGGTGTCTTTGTTGAGACAATTCAGGCGGCACATAATCAGCTCGAACGTGAGCAGAATAGACGACAAGTGATAGAAAAGCAGAGAGCATGTCTTGAACGTGGCTACTGGGCTTTTCACTCGCTCAAGGGCTATTCAAAGACCAAAACGAGCATTGGCAAGCGTGATGAGCCTAACGAGCATAATAAGTACATCAGAGAGCTTTTTGAGGGGTTCTTTTCTGGGCGCTTTCAGCAATTCATTGATGGAGCACGTTTTCTCAAAGAAACCAAAGTGCTCGGAAAAGCACACCCTGAAAAATATATTGAGACAGTTAAAAGTATTCTCACACAACCTTTCTATGCTGGCTTTTTAGAATACCCAAAATGGGAAGTATCTCGACGACAAGGAATACATGAACCGACTGTCAGTCCTGAATTATTTGAGGCGGTCCAAAAGAAAATTACTCGTAACTACAATGTTGTAAAAGTAAGACAGGACATTAACCCTGATTTTCCTTTGCGTGGCTTGGTGAGCTGTGCAGTTTGCAAAGGCAAGCTTACCGGCGCATGGTCCAAAGGCAAAAAGCAATTGTATCCGTATTACTTTTGTCAGAATAAAAAGTGTCCTCTCAAGAGTTCTGTTATCCGAAGAAAGGACCTCGAAGATAAGTTTGATGAACTCTTGCAGAAGATGACAACCGACGACGATATTATCGAGCTCGCAAAAGCTGTTTTTATTGACGCAAAAGAAACTGACGAGAAAGAGTCAGTTTTAGAAAAGAAAACGTATGCCAAGCGAAAAGAGGAGTGTGAGGCAGATATTGAAAGCTATACCGAGCGAGCCGGTAAGGCCAAGGTCCCGTCTGTGATTGCTCAATATGAAAAGAAAATCGAGAAGTTAGCGGCCGAGCTTGAGCAATTGGAGTCAGACAGTCTTGCCGAGTACGACTACGGCGTACCTTATCGAACAGCCTTAGACAAAGTAATGGGCGTGCTTAAAAACCCTTATCCTACTTGGGCAGAGTTCGATGTTTTCGGGCAACAGAAGTTCTTTTCGTTTCTTTTTGAGGTGAATTTGGAGTACGACAAAAAAGAGGGTTATCGAACACCAAAATATACAGTCCTTAAAAGGGTTTTAGAGGAAATTGAGTCCTCTGGCTCGGTTGATGTGGAGATGGGCGGAATCGAACCGCCGTGCAAGATGAGATTGGACTAACTTCTA
>CAYHLN010000053.1:0-5216 GCA_964357505.1 Candidatus Woesearchaeota archaeon
TCTGGAGAGGCTATGAACTTTGATATTGGAAGTAAGGAGCGATTTCTTGCCTATATGGATAACCTTAATGAGAAGGACGTTATCGCGCTTGTGAGCCATATTGATTTGGATGGAGTTGCTGCTGCTTTGGTAACCAATAAGGCTCTTGAGGCCGATCATCTGTATTTTATGAATTATGATGAGTTGGATGCAGCATTGGTAGCCGAGCTGAAAGAGAAAGGCGTCACGAAGATCGTTTTTACTGATCTTCTTGTTGGCAACGAGTGCGGCTTTTTATCTGCACTTGAGGTGTTTGCTGACGTGCTTGTCCTTGATCATCATGTTATGAAGGGCGATCCTAACTCTGCTCGAACAACGTATATCAAATGCGAGAACGGATACTGTGCAGCGTACTTATGCTATGAGCTTTTCTCAGGCGTTGCTTCGTTAGCAGATTATGATTGGATTGTTGCGTGTGCGTCTATTTCTGATTATTGTTACGAGAAGAATGTAGCGTGGATGCAGAAAACGTTTGAAAACTATGGACAGCGCTTTTCCCCCATGACTCTGCGGCAGAGTACTTTTTGGAATATTCAATGGGCGCTTTCACTCGCGCTTGTTTATTTTCGAGATAATGTGCAGCGCGTGTATGACTCTATCGGACCGACGTTTGGTGATATTGGAAACTTACGTGCGAGTGCTGAGCGCGTTCAAGAAGAGCTTGATATCTTACTCCAGCGATTTATTAATGAGCGGGTTAGAATTCCAGGAGGATGGTACTGGGAGTTTACACCACACTATAAGCTTGGAGGAATTGTGAGTAGCATTATTAGCGGTACTGAGGAAGATAAGACCTATATTATTGTACGAAATGAGGGAATGCGTTGCTTCGTGAGTGCGAGACGGCAAGATCGTAAGGCAAGTATGGTGGAGTTGTTGCGGCGAGCATTAGAGGGTCTTGGAGGATCTTCTACTGGAGGGCATATCCCTGCTGCAGGGGGGCACTTTCTCAAGAAGGATCTGATAACGGTTAAATCACGGCTTGGCGTTTCTGGATAGGCTTAAAAATGCATTTTCTCTTGTTCTATGATGAATAAAGTTACTCCTCAAAAGCCCATACGCCTTATCGCGACACATTCAGGCCGCTGGAGGGCATTTTATGAACAAAGATTTAGAGGTTGTGAGAAAGAGACTTGGAGTGGCGGAATAGATTTTTGATTACATTAATTCTATAATTTCCGAGGTTGTAAAAACTGGGACTACTGATTGCTCTTTTAAATCTGTGTCGTTTGACCAAATTGGTAAATTAAGGTGTTTTGCTAATGCAAGATAAATAATGTCTTTTTCATCTCTGATTAAATGTTGCACTTGAGAAAGATTGTTACTAAAATCTTCTATTTTGATAAAGGTTACAACTTTTTTTAGTCTTATTATAGCTTCTTTGAAGGAAGAAATTTTTGTTTTACTTATAATTTCTCCTTTATGTTTACTTAACTCATCTAAGGCATATTCAGGAGAAAATAGCTCTAATTCTCTATTTTCAATTAATCTACTTGTAAAGCTTTGAGGATTTATGAGGGAAAAAAGAATATTAGCATCAACGATGAGTTTCATCCTTTAGGTATCCTTCTTTTTTTAATCGCTCAACTATGCCTTTCTTGGCTTTTCTTCCAAGTTCAACAGACCATTCAGTAAAGCCTTCTTCTGACTTTAGTTTTTTTCGCATTTCTTCTTTCCATATCATTTCAGCTATTCTTTGCTCAATTGTTTTTCTCACTAGACCTGACCAGTTTATTTCTGGAAACCTATCCATTTTTTGTTTTATCTCTTCGGAAATAGAGAGAGTTATGCTTACCATTCTGTGTAAAAACATAATTACGTTTAAATATTTAAATGCTTCGGTTTTAGCTTTTTAACTTTTTGGGCGAATGGGTTTTTATAGGCTTATTTTGTTTAGTTGTATGGATAGAAAAAAAAGTAAGAAAATTCGTGTTGTAGCGACACATTCAGGAACATTTCATGCAGATGATGTTTTTGCAGTATCGGTTTTGCGTCTTATCTATCCGAACGCTCGTGTTATGAGGACTCGAAATACGGATGAGTTAAAGAAGGCAGATATACGAATCGACGTTGGAGGGGTTTATCATTTTTTAACTAAAGACTTTGATCACCATCAGCGAGGTGGAGCAGGTATGCGTGAAAATGGCATTCCTTATGCTTCTGCTGGTTTGATTTGGAAGCATTTTGGGAAACGGCTTGTCAGCTCTGATGAAGTCTTTAACCAGATTGATGCTAAAATAATTCAGTATGTGGATGCAGATGATGTTGGATTCGAGGGATATACTGTTGAAAAATTAAAGCCTTACACCGTTTCAGATTTTATTTCCGGGTTAAATCCGCACTGGCCGAATGTTTCGTCAGCTTTATTTGATTCTTATTTTGAAGAAGCTGTTTCTATCGTTGTAAATCTTCTTAAGAGAGAAATTGAGGGTACTGAAGGAATCTTTAAGGCGAAAACTCTGTTGAGAAAAAAGATCAAGGGCTCTACCGGAAAATATATCGTCCTTGATGAATATCTGCCCTGGAAAGAAACACTCGTGCAGGAATCAAATCTTTACTATATTGTTTATCGTGATCCCATTGAAAATAACTGGCTCATCATGGCTGTTCCGGTTTCCTTAGATAGTTTTGAAAACAGGAAAGACTTACCTAAAAGCTGGGCAGGCTTGGTTAATGAGGCTTTGCAGAAAGTTACAGGAGTAAAAGACGCTACATTTTGTCATAATAACTTGTTTTGTGCGGTTGCAAAAACAAAACAAGGCGCAATTAAATTAGTGGAGTTAGCTTTGAAAAATGGATAACGAACGAATTGCGCGTAAGAACTTGTTGCGCAAGGGTGCAGAGGCACGCGGCACCGTGGTAAAGGGGTATGATTTCAACCAGGGTGTGAATTATGAAAAGATTATCGATAGCTATGCCACGACTGGCTTTCAGGCAACTCAGTTCTCTGAGGCAATTGGGATTGTGAATGAGATGATTAAGCAGAAAGCGTTTATTTTTCTTGGTTACACGAGTAATATGGTTAGCTCCGGGCTGCGAGAGAGTTTTAGATATTTACTGGAGCATAAAAAAGTACATGTTGTTGTTACGACCGCTGGTGCAATTGAGGAAGATATTATCAAATGCTTGGGTAATTTTTATATCGGTGATTTCCGTGCGGTTGGTAAGGAGCTGAGGAATAAAGGTATCAACCGTATTGGCAATGTTTACGCGCCCAATAATCGATATGTCGCGTTTGAGCGATTTGTACAGCCTCTATTAGAATCGCTTTACCAAGAATCGAAGCAGAGCGGCCTACCTCTGAGCCCTTCGAAGTTGATTTGGGCGTTGGGAGAGAAGATCAATAATAAAGAAAGTATTTGCTATTGGGCTTTCAAGAATAAAATTCCTATTTTCTGTCCTGCGCTGACCGATGGAGCTTTGGGAGACAATGTTTATTTTTTCAGCTTCAAACATGAGGACTTTGTTCTCGATGTTGTTGCTGATACAAGGGAGCTCAATAATACAACGATTGGGCTCAAGCGTTCTGGCGTGGTTATTCTCGGCGCTGGCGTGGCGAAACACGCTATCTTGAATGCTAATATGTTGCGTAATGGAGCGGACTACGGGGTGTACATCAATACCGCGCAAGAGTTTGATGGATCTGATGCGGGGGCGTCACCTGAAGAGGCAGTTTCTTGGGGCAAAATCACTCCAGGGGCCAGAAGCGTCAAAGTATTTGGAGATGCAACTATTCTTTTCCCTTTATTGATGGCTAAGACATGGGCGGCCCGTCGTTAGATTTTTGGAGCTCTTTCTGAATTATTTTTTTAGCGGCGTTGATTCTGCTTTTTACTGTTCCGATAGGGATTCGCTCTCTTCGAGCTATTTCCTCATAGGATAATCCATTCATATGATGATCTCTAAATGTCTCTGTTGATTTGGCATGGTGCGTATCGAGTATATCAAGAATTGTTGTCACATCTATAGTTACCTGTTCGCGTTCGGCAATGATATCCGCGAAGTTTCTTTCATCATTATAATCAAGTAACGCCCCATCAAGACCACGAAGGATATGTGTAACTATTTCTCGAGGAAATGGTTTTTCTCCTTCTTTGATCGCTTTTTTTACTCTTGTTCGCCGCTCTTTTTTTATCGCGTCATACACGAGGTTACGCACTATTGAATGTACCCAGGTTGCAGCAGCAGATCGGGTAGGATCGTATTGGGCGACATGTTGGTGTATTTTCAGAAACGCTTCTTGTGCTATGTCTTCTGAGGATATCTGCGTTTCATAACGGCGCACCAATCTCGAGGCGTATCTACGACAGAGCTCTTCGAGGGGTTTGACTGCTTCTATATCTCCGCTTTTATACGCAAAAAGAGATTCTTCATACTTCATTTGATTGTCATTGTTGTCATTTTGTTGTCATCTGTTCTCCCTATAAAAAAGTAACGCAAGACGCTTTACTAGCAAGTACGCAACAATCAATTATTTAAACTGAACCTACTCACGGAAATCATACAACTGAAAGGAGGGTATGAACATGGTTTTAGATTTTGCAAAAGAGGCAATCCAGAATGCGAGCGCATACAGTATCAACTTCGATGAACTACGAGCCGGTAAGGCAAATATCAAAGTAGTTGGTTGTGGAGGCGCTGGCTGTAACACGATCACGTGGCTTTTCAATAAAGGCATTAGTGGAGCCACTATTTATGGTGTCAACACAGATGCTCTACACCTTAGTATCACTAAGGCTGATGAGAAGATTCTGATCGGAAAGGAATTGACGAGAGGTCTTGGATGTGGCGGTTTCCCTGCTAAGGGGAGAGAGGCTGCAAAAGAGGCAATCTCTGAATTAAAGAAGGCTGTCGGCAGTGCTGATATGGTCTTTATCCTTGCCGGTATGGGTGGAGGAACAGGTACTGGTTCGGCTCCAGTTATTGCGCAACTTGCTAAAGAGAGTGGTGCTGTCGTTATTGCGGTAGTTACTATGCCCTTTGAATGCGAGAAAGCACGATTGGACAAAGCTGAATTTGGCCTGCAAGAATTACGTGAGGTAGTAGATACAGCAATCGTTATCGATAATAACAGACTAGTTGACATCGCTGGTAACTTACCTATGGAACAAGCTTTCGCAGTTGCAAACGAGCTAGTAAGTACAATGATTAAAGGAATAGTTGAAACAATTACCTTG
>CAYHLN010000054.1:0-5024 GCA_964357505.1 Candidatus Woesearchaeota archaeon
CAAAACCAAAAATGAGCTTCTACGATGTCAAATCTAAAAAGAAATTTGACTCAGACAATTATCGTGTAGTAGAAAAAGCTGGACGATTTTTTGCAGTCACCAAATCACTAGTCGGCACGCATGAATGCTGGAGAGTGCTCGGTAAGGACCAAGCTGCAAAGCTTAAGTAAGCAGCAATGATGTACGTAAAAGTACACCGTTCGCATAGACACGTTATTGCTATTTGTGATTCTTCTTTATTAGGAAAGAAATTTGAGGAGGGCAAGCGTCAGCTTGATGTACGCGAGAACTTCTTCAAGGGTGAGGAACACACCTATAATGAGGTTGTTAAGATCATTCAACTGGAAGCGCGAGAAGATTCCACGTTTAATATAGTCGGCCGTGAGTCGATAAAAGCAGCTAAGGAAGCGGGCGTCATTACTCAAGAGAACGTTGCAATTCTGCAAAGCATCCCCTTCACTTTAATTCTTGCTTAAACCAAAGGGCACATTTAAATAACTTGAAAAATAGCCTCTAAAATGGAAAATGACTTTGGAGACTTCGAGGAAATCTCTCAGGGAACGCCGCAAGATCAGCAAAACATGCAGCCAGGCTTCGCCCGTGCTCGTATGCCTCGTGGAAACGAAAAAATAGGAGTTATCGTACAGCGCCTTGGTGGAAATCGCATGGAGGTTCTCTCGACCGATGGCAAAACACGTAACTGCCGAGTTCCAGGCCGTTACAAAAGAAAATTGTGGTTACGACCAAAAGACACAGTCTTGATTGAGCCATGGGCCGACGATAATGAGAAAGGTGACGTCATTTACAAGTATTCTCCCTCTGAGCTAACTCAGCTGCGTAAGCGCGGCATGCTAGATAGTCTGAAGATAGAATTCTAAGAACTTAAATAAAACAAATCCCCCTATAATCCATGGAAATAATATACCTTCAGAAAATTGCTGAAGTAAAAAAAGAACAGCAAATGCTCGAAGAAAAGCTAAATATTAAGATGTTCATCAAAGGAAAGCAAGTGACGATAAGCGGAGAATCGCTTGACGAATACGAAGCATCCGTTGTTTTTGAGGCAATCAGCTTTGGATTTTCCATTCAGACCGCATTATTGCTCAAAAGCGAGGACTTCATGTTTCGTAGAATTAATATTAAACACGTGACAAACAGAAAGAACCTTGAAATTGTGAAAGCTCGCGTCATCGGCACTCATGGCAAGGTCAGGCGCGCACTAGAACAGCTTGCAGATTGCAGAATTATCATCATGGGGAACGAAATCGGCATTATCGGACCGACTGAAGACATGGAAGAGGCAACAACTGGCGTTGAAAGCCTCATTCGAGGATCAAAGCAATCGAACGTGTATAATTACCTAGAAAAGAGAAATAAAGAAAGAAAAGAACAAAAATGGAATGCAAGATGAGAAAAGTTATCTAAAAGTTATCTTTTTCTCTTCTTTGACGTCTTCTTTGCTGATTTTTTCATAGCTTTTTTCTTTGCTGCCATGGTCGTTACACCCCTTTTAGTTAATAGATAAACGCAGAAACATTATATAAACGTTTCTGAAAAAATGAGAATAAGAATAAAAAAAATAAAACACTAAAAAAAGAAAAGTGAAATGTCGACGGAAAAAGATTATCTCTTTTTCTTAGCCTTTTTTTTCTTTGCTGCCATCGCTCACCTCGTACTATTTAGTAGATTAACTTGTATTTAAAATCATCGGAAAAATAAAATAAGTTTTATTAAGCAATCAAAGGTAGTTAATAGGTGAAAAATGATTCCAAAATCGCAAATAGACTGAGGCAAATAAATAATGTCGTCGATGAAAAAGCAATTTTAGGAGTACGCACTGGTGAAAGCTACATAAAAAAGTATTATCACAAAAATAAATACGCTTATTCCTTCCTTCACAATGGTTCTGGATTCATGCATCTGGCAATAAGCAAAGATGGCATCTACAAGAAGGAAGATCTGCTTGAATCAGTAAAAATCGTAGATGCGTCTATTCGAAGAACGAGAGCAAAAACAATTCTCGAGCTAGCTTCTGGAAGAGGCGCGAACTCCGCTTATCTTGCCCAGAAAAATCCGAAATCTGTTTTTTACAGTATCGAGTTCTCAAAAACGCAGCTGGACTATGCTCACAAAAAATCAAGAAAAATCAGGAATTATAAGCCGTTAAATGGAAACTATCATCATTTAGAGACGTTTAAAACCGGTTCTATAGATGTCGTTTTCATCATTGAAGCATTATGCCATAGTACCAACAAAGAGAAAGTATTGAAAGAGGTAAGCCGTGTGCTCAAAAATAATGGGCTTTTTATAATAATAGATGGCTACTCTAATGAAGGAACAAGGAAACTAACAAAAAACCAAAAGAAGGCCTTGGAGCTTGCCGGAAAGGCAATGGCAGTAGAAAAATTTGAGCCTTATGCAATATTTAGAAAAATGGCAAAGCGAAGATTTAAGATAATAAACGAAAAAAACCTATCTCGCTATATCCTGCCCAATGTATACCGATTTGAAAGAATGGCTCGGCTCTTCTTTAAATCAAAAGGTATAGCTACAATAATAGCACGAATAGTGCCTAAAGAAGTAACGTATAACGCCATAGCAGGATATCTACTACCCGTTCTATTGAAAGAACAAGCATGTATCTACATGATTACTGTGCTCCAGAACAATACAGCAACCTTTAAATAACATTTTCAGCCCCTTTCAGTTAAGTCCCCTTAGCTCAGCGGCTAGAGCATTCGGCTGTTACAAGTAGTTGCAGGAACCGAAGGGTCGGAGGTTCGAATCCTCCAGGGGACGGTTCTCATAACGCTTAAAACCATGAGTTTCTTAGTAAAATCATGAAAGAATTGTCAGTTCTCGTCGGGCTTTCGGGAGGAGTAGACTCGGCGGTAGCTGCATTATTACTCAAAAAGCAAGGCTATAGGGTCATAGGAGCGTTCATGAAAAACTTCTCAGAAACAAAAAACAAACTCACGGGAGAGTGCCATTGGGTTGAAGACAAGAAAGATGCAGAGAAAATTGCAGCTAAACTACAGATTCCGCTCATCACACTGGACTTTGAGAATGAATACAAACGTGATGTCATCGATCCAATGTTCCGCGCCTACGCCCAGGGGTTAACACCAAATCCCGACACTAACTGCAATCGTTACATCAAATTCCCTCTTTTATGGAAGGAAGCGAAGAAACGTGGCATCGATTTGATAGCGACCGGACATTATGCAAAAATCAAAAATACAAAAAACGGCTTCGAATTATGGCAAGCAAATGATAAGGAAAAAGACCAAACCTATTTCCTCCACAAAATTAGCCAAAGCGATCTTCAGCATACGCTCTTCCCTATCGGAGATTATACCAAAGCAGAAGTAAGGGCTATTGCGAAAAAAAACAGGCTACCTGTATATAACAAGCGTGGCTCGCGCGGTATTTGCTTTGTTGGCAAACGAGACATGAAATCGTTTCTTAAGCAAAAAATAAGAGAAAAATCAGGAATAATCCAAGATCCACAAGGAAATCCAATAGGCACGCACTCTGGAGTGAGTTTTTTCACCATTGGTGAGCGCCTGGGAGAAGATTCAGGCGTACAGCTTGACCATAAAGCACGCAACGCAGCTGGAAGGAAATTCTACGTTGCAGCTAAAAACATACAAAAAAATATCCTTCTAGCTGCTCCAGAGGAGCACCCTATACTATTACGCTCACAATTTAAAATAAAAAATCTACATGTAATCAACAAGGACGCTCAACTAACAAGCATAAAAGTAAGAATTCGCCATCGTGGAAATCTTATTCCAGCTACACTGGTCAAAACAAAAAAAGGCATTGAATGCGCCCTGAAGAGACCAACGCAGGGCATCGCCGAAGGCCAATCAGTAGTTATCTACTCAAAAACACACGTCCTTGGCGGCGGAGAGATCAACTAAGAGCCTAAAATTTTATCTGCTCGTGCAAACTATGAACCCTTTCCCATACCTCAGAACGCAAATGCTTCCAGGAAGGTGAATCTCCGTTACGCGCAAGAGCTTGCTGTAAATCAATAGGTTCTCCGAACGAAACCGCACAAGAATACGTAGAGCCATCATGGGCCCTCAGATCCGCAAATCGTTTGAAAAAAGAACCGAGATCCGCACCATAATACTGCATTCTTTCAAACAAGTTTGAACGGCTTTTAGTACGAGTAAGAGTGCTAAAAGCATCTTCCTCTATCCGAGTATTGTAAGCAAAAGCCACTGGGACGACTGCCAAATCAGGCCAAGACTCAGCAGAATGAGCCAAGACTCTAAAAATAGTACTTTTAACTTTCTCTGCAGGAGCAGGAGTCCCCTGATACTGTCGTCCGCCCTCTGGAAAGACAAACAAACCCTCTCCATTGTGCAACATCTCATGAACAACATGATCAAAAGCTAACGCATAAGCCTCTCGCTCCTCGCGACGACCGCGACTCAATAAATCCCTATCAACAAAAAAGGTGCCGTGCCTTCTAAAATCCATTCCAAAAAGACCAAGAAAAAGAGGATGGTCCAGATTCTTACCAGCACAAAATCGAGGAAGTGGCACGTTATTCTCAGAAAGTGCGTTCCAAGCAACCAAGTAGTCAGAGTGACTAAGGTGGTTTCCCAGATAAACGATTTGCTTATCCAGAGGAATAGATTCCACGCCAGAAACGCGAAGATCATTAAAGAACCATCCTGAAAATCCTAAAAGCTTTGCTAAAGACCCCATCCGGGCGCTGTAATTTGGGTCAAAGCCATGACGAATATCGTGTATAGTTCGCTCTAAAAGCTGCTGATTAACGCCAGAAAACCGAGTCCCTTGGTCCATAGAAAAGACTAAACAAGTCACTTTTAAATCTAACTAAAAAAAGAAAAAAGGGAAAAAAGAAAAAATTAACCTCCCTTGAAGTTATCTGAATACCTCTATTCCAAGATCAGACATCTCAGAACGCGCTCCAGGAGCCTGTTCACGATCCTTTCCAAGAACGTAAGGAGATTTAACGCCAGTCATTATTGTAATAACTCGCA
>CAYHLN010000055.1:0-4478 GCA_964357505.1 Candidatus Woesearchaeota archaeon
GATGTTATCGAAAGTGTCAATTGCGTATTTGTGGTTGTCGAGCTTCTCATGCTCGTTTTTGAGTTTGAATATAATGATGTTGTGGATTATGAATACGTAGTTAATGTGCCACAAGAGCATGATCAAATGGAAGTCATCTATGATTCGCTGAATGTTGAGCTTGCTTCCGGACGTTTACTCACCGTAAGTGATCAACAAAAAGTAGTGTTGGGAAATGATTTTACTGATGATAGTTACGGCAGAAAAATAACTGTTGGGAAAGATGTTCTTATTCAAGGAGAGAAGTTTGAAGTCATCGGGATTTTGAAAAAAGCAAGCTCTTTCCAAACCAACGGTGCTATTCTGATGGCTGACGACGACTTGCGCGATATTTTAGGTATTGATGATGAGATTGACATAATCGTTGTTCAAGTTGAAGATCGTGACGAGATAAGCGATGTCAAAAAAGGAATCGAGGATGCACTTCGGAAGGACAGGCAATTAAAACGAGGTGAAGAAGATTTCTCTGTTCAAACACCAGAACAAAGCTTGCAGACAATAAACACGATTCTAGCCGCAATCAACCTTGTTGTTGGAGGTATTGCAGCCATCTCTTTACTTGTCGGCGGCATCGGCATCACCAACACCATGTACACCTCCGTTCTAGAACGCACAAAGGAAATCGGAGTCATGAAAGCTGTTGGTGCAAGAAATAAAGATGTTCTCACGATATTTGTCATTGAAGCGGCGCTGCTCGGATTTATTGGAGGGCTGGTAGGCGTCGTTATCGGACTCGGCCTTGCATTTATTGTTTCTCTTGCGATGAATGCTGCCTTTCCAGGCATTCCTTTCCAAGTATCAATATCATTTCCCCTCGTTATGCTCGCATTAATCTTCTCACTCGTCATTGGCTCGGTAGCTGGAATCCTTCCCGCTATTCAAGCTGCCCGATTGAGGCCGGTTGACGCATTACGATCATGATGAAAGAATTTTTACTCCTCTCTGGAAAGAATCTCGCTCGAAGAAAGCTGCGCTCCTGGCTGACTATGATTGGTATCATTATATCGATTGGTATCATTTTTATTTTAGTAAGCCTCTCTCTCGGACTTGAGTCAGCTATCCAAGAACAATTTAGACAGCTTGGCACTGACAAGTTTTTCATTGAGCCTAAAGGATTAATCGGCGGTCCCGGGACAGGCGGAGCAGTCAGGCTGTCACCAGAGGACGTAGAAGCTATTGAAAGAGTTTCTGGTGTTCACCAAGTTACGTATTGGACCATTGCGAGTGCAGAGGTTACGTTTGCCGGTAGAAATCGATATGTAGGCGTTGCAAGCCTCGATTTAGAGACCGTCGATGTCTACTATGAAACTGGCTTTGTCAAGCCAGAGCAAGGGCGTTTGCTTGAAAAAGGAGACTCAAATAGAGTCATGATCGGCTCCCAGTATGCGGACGTTGCGTTTATTGGTAGAGCAGTTGAAGTGGGCGATAAGATCGAGATACAAGATCGAGACTTCACGGTTAGAGGGGTATTAAAATCAGTCGGGAACCCGATCGATGATCGAACAATTTACATGTCGGTAGGGGACTTTCAAACAACCTTCCCCGATATTGGCGATCGGGTCGATAGCATTGTTGTCCAAGTAGATGAAGGAGAAGATTTGCAGATTGTTGCTGAACGTGTGGAGAAAAAATTACAAAGTCACCGCAATGTTGATGAAGATACGCAAGATTTCATCATAAGAACGCCCGAGGAGCTTCTTGCAACATTCGGTTCCATTCTTAACATCCTTACGGGTTTTCTCCTTGGTGTAGCAGCAATCTCTTTACTTGTCGGCGGCATCGGCATCACCAACACCATGTACACCTCCGTTCTAGAACGCACAAAGGAAATCGGAGTCATGAAAGCTGTTGGTGCAACCAATAAAACCGTTATGATGATATTTACGTTAGAGTCCGGCCTCCTAGGGCTCCTTGGAGGGCTGGTAGGCGTGCTCATCGGTATTGCGGTCGGTAAGGGAATTGAATATCTTGCCGTTGTCCAATTTGGAATTGCATATTTGCAAGTAGCAACCCCGGCCTACTTAGTCATCGGATGCCTTGTCTTCTCATTTTTTATTGGAGCTCTTTCAGGAGCATGGCCATCATGGAGGGCGACAAAAATTAAACCAGTAGAGGCACTTAGGTACGAGTAGGTCTGATTAGAGTGTTAAGAACTGTGCTTGTGATAATGTTCTTTCTTCCTTGAGAACTTTCTTCGGATAAACCAAATAATACCAATGATGATAATTACCCCAATGACATAAATATACCCGCTTACTCCTTGGGATCCTTCATTTCTTCCTTCAAAGTAATCTGGCTCGAAGGCAACCATCTTTTCAACACTTCTTCTTACGTTAATTTCATCAGTATAGTGCACGAAGAGCGTAATATTTCCCGCGGAAGGGGTTGCCTCAAAGCTAAAGCTCGTATCTTCGTTCGCATCTAGGCTTCCTATAATGTTTCTGTTAGGACCTTTAACGGCAACGCTATCTTGCCTTGGAATCTCAAGAGTAACTGCTTCGACATCATGCTCCCCTATATTGAGGATATCAAAGGTAAGCGTACTCGTGGCAGCATCATAATCCCGAATAGAAATTTCAAAATCTACTCGTAAATCTTCTATTTCAATTTCAAATTCCTCAACAAAAAATAAGCCGTTGTTAGTATTTCCAGTATATCTCACTTCAATCGTGTTATTTCCATCAACTGCTTGCTCATCCACCCGTATATCATAAGGTATCAGTACATGAGTCTGAAAGTCCGGAGAAGCAATCCCCCCTCGGACCGTTATATTTGCGCCCGCGCTAGGGTCCAATGAAAACGGGTATTGGGGTAATAATTCAAAGACGATCCGGTCACAGTTAGATCCATCAATTCCATTAAGTTGGAAAACAAGCTCTACGTAGTCTCCAGGAACTGCCGGATAAGGGTCTTGGTTGAGTAGAACTACATCAAGTCCGCATTCTTGTAAGGCGAGTGCAGGGGCACTAAAAAAGGATACAGCAAGTACGATGGCCAGGACGAGATAGAGAAATGTCTTCATCATATTCTCTCACGTTTGAGCTTTTTAAAAGTTTGCCGATACTTTTGCCACACCGTTACTCTATTCTGGGTTTTACACATAATATAAGTTTTGCATATAAATGGCTAAATTTAATTGTTGATATTTTGTTTAGATAACTTTTTATAATAAAAATTATCCATATATAAATGAAAAAAAGGCTATATTATAGTAATTATAATAGGAATTATAATATTAGCGATTTTTCTCTCTCCAAACGTGCTTAGTAATCTAAAACAAAAATTAGGGGTTTCAACATCAAATTCCAATAATTTAGGAACCATCTCTAGTTTTGAAAAAATAACCAAAAATCCTAAAGACTATGAAAATAAAGCAGCAACTTTGAAAGGAAAATACGACCAAAATCTTTTCGGCACTCATTTTTTGGTTGATTCAAGAGATTTCTATATGCAATTTAGACCAAAATACGATAGAGCTTGGCAAATTGGAAAAACTTATGAAGTAATTGGAGTTATCAGAATTGAGACAGATTTAGATTGTGAGGAAAATACTTATAATCAAGGCGGAGTTTCAGGTGTTAGTGCAAATTGTGTGGATAAAATAACCGCAATTTATTTGGAAGAGGGTGGAGAAACGCAAGTACAACAAACACGAGGAGAATTTAATGACGAATTTGTTAGGCAATGCGAAGAAGGGGGAAATATAGCATATCCTTCAGGCGATGGATATGGTTGTGTGGATGTTAATACAGAACAGGGTGCGAGAATAAAACAAGAATTAGAACAATGTAGAACAAGTGGTGGAGCCCCGAGTATAGTCAATGGTGGAAGCCAGGTTAATTGTTTGGACTGATAATCATTAATAACCTCTTCTCTTTCTAAGACCACTTAACTTAACAATGTACTATTCTAGAAACGTTTAAAAACCATCACCACAGCTTGATGATATGATAATTCCCGTGAGATGTTTTAGCTGTGGCAAGCCAATCGGTCAGCTATGGGAAGAATATGCAAAACGCACCCAGGCGGGCGAAGACGCGGGAAAGGTCCTGGATGATCTTGGCGTAGAACGCTACTGCTGTCGGGCAGCCTTGCTTGGGCATGCAGATATGTTGCCAGAAATAGCTAAGTTCAAGAAATTCTAACTCTCGTAAGATAACTACATTGTTTACAACTAACAAGCTTATACGTCTGCGTTACTCGTACCTTACTACCCTTAAGGTCAGCATAACACTTCTTACAAAACCTGCCCCGCAACGTGCCAAGCTTGAGATTGTGCCCCATAGCCATGCGCTTCATTTTCTTCGTTTGCGCTGAACTAATGCTCGCTTGTTGAAAATGTGCATCGATGTGCGCCTGTGCTTGACTCTTAGATATTTTATTCATGTAAGAATAGATAGCTAGACTATAAAGAATATAACGAAGACAGCATCCGCGGT
>CAYHLN010000056.1:0-4211 GCA_964357505.1 Candidatus Woesearchaeota archaeon
TTCCAAAGTTCTCCATTGAATCATATAAAATCTGACACGATTTGCCTTTTAAATTTATCCTTATTAGTCACTATGGAGTAATATAGAAATGCGCGGTACGGGAATCGAACCCGTGCCAACTGGTTATTTCAAATATCCTCACGATATAACTTTGGAAACCAATAGTTCTTCCATTAAACTAACCGCGCTTGGAAATCTATCGAAAAAGGAGTTTTAAAGTTATTGCTTAACGCTCCCGGTAGGATTTGAACCTACGACCTCCAGGTTAGGACCCTATTGCTCTATCCAGGCTGAGCTACGGGAGCAATTTTGTTGAGATGCTTCGGATTGGAAGAACCAATCTCTTTCATCCACTTTGAAAGCTGTTTGTGTCCTTTTAACCTTATCTGGTAGTTCGTAGAATCATAGTGAAAAGCAAATTCCTGACCTTTAAGAATCTCCGCTATTTGCCCCATTAGTATTGGTTCTTTCATATGAATAGACAGACAAGGATATTTGCGCTCTCCTTTCTTGTTTTTCTCCAAATGAAATGAACCATCTGTATCAAAAATGCCCCTGATAACATGACGGAGATTAGAAAATTCTTTTCCTAGTATTTCTTTTTTTAGAGAAAGATTTTCTTTTTTTCCTATCGGAAATCCTAATTTTTTAGATAGATACTCTACTAAAAGCTGATGGCTGAACAGAAAGAACAGAGTATTTGTCGATTTATTTTCTCTCAAAAATCCTTCACGATTGAACAATGCCTTCACCTTCTCTCTAATAGACAAAATAAAATCTCTATCGAGAGTTCTATGCCCGCAAACCCCTATGGTCCATTTATTACGGGGCTGTGGGGAAGAAATCCAGCCGTCACCTAGTAGCGCTCCGTAAAACTCTAGAAAACTTTCGTCAGAGGGGTTTATGCCAAATAACTTTTTTTCTCTTGCAAGCTTTGTTAATGCTGCCCTGGTACCGCCCCTAGAGCTATGCTTTTTAACCCCCTCCAGGCCGTATTTTTTAAGAACCGCTTGACGCCCATTTTCCCCCCCTATTTTTAACCACCAACCATCCTCTTTCTCATCGGCGATTTCAACTTTTATTTTTTCTTTAAGGATAAAATCTTTTGGAATATATCTCTCCCGGTTATATATCCAACCGTCTAAGGTCTTAGTGGGAAGATTTACTTTTTTTGATAATTCTTCTACAGTAGAGCAACCATATTTTTTCTTTAATTGGATGTAAAGAGATTTTCTCTCAGCAGAGGACAATAGTATTCTCATCCTTGCAATAAGAGAAATAACTATTTAATTATTTCTATGTGTAGTGGTTAGAGAGGTTTTTGACAAATTAAAATGGAGTGCGGGGAGGAGGATTCGAACCTCCGAACTGACTAACAGAACAGCTCTTGAGGCTGTCGCCTTTGACCGCTTGGCTATCCCCGCAGGTAAACAGAAACAAGGAGTGCGTTTTAAAGGTTGTGATTGAACAATGTTTAAATAATAAATAGAGTGAAAGAGACTATGAAATTCTATAGCACACCACAAGAGTTTGTAAAGGCAGTTGAAAATATCGTCGATGAAAGCGATCTTAAGTCTGTTTTCGCTCTTGATTTTCCCTTTTTTGATAAGCAAGACAAGTTTACACTGATTAGCGTTCCAACCTATGATAAATCAGTTAAGCATGCCGGACTGCTTCTTACTAAAAAAGAGGTGTATGTATGTGCGCCTGCTTGCCCTTTAATCGATAAAAAAGTATATGGAGATACACTTAAGCAACCTTATGGGGAAAGTACGCTTGCAGCCGTACTCGTTTTCAAAGCTATTATCAAAGATTATGCACAAGAGTTCGTGCGCGTACGAGAAGCAATGAACAACCTTGATTTTGACCCGATCCTAGAAGATATTGAAGACTCGGGGCGTGCGTTGAGACGCCTGACCGATCGTTGCGAAGAACTTATGCGACTCATCATAACTCTCAAGGAGCGCGATATTAAGGAATTTGATCCGAGTCTCGCATCATTTGACTATGAGCTACTCAACACGGAAGCTCGTTATTTGCTTGAGCGTTGCAGAAGCCACATGTATCGCATAGCTTCGTTGAGAACGAAGTCTGAAATGAAATCAAATCGCGAGTTAAATGATACCATGCACCGGCTTACGGTGATTGTGACGTTCCTTACCATTACGAGCATTGTTGTATCTATTCCTGGGACGATTGGAGCCATCTTCGGGATTCCTGCGCTCTCTGATGCCTATTTTACCGGCCATGCACCACTGCTTGTTTTTAGCTTAATTGTGATGACGCTTGCGAGCGTTGCGTTGGGATACATTTACTGGAAGTCTCTTGGGCTACGTTATAAGAAATAATTACCTTTTCTTAGAAAGTTCGGCCATAATCTGATTTACAATGGCGAAAGGTTCTTGTGTTGCTGTATCTATTACAAGATCAGCCTTAGATTCTTGGGCCCATGGATCTAAGCCGTAAAGGTTAGTCCATTCACGCCGCTCGTGCTCCTGACGTGCAGCTACTACTGCGAGCGCTTCTTCTCTTGATATTCCGTCTCGCTGTGCGGCCCTTGCGGCTCGATGTTCAAGAGGTGCTGTTAACCAGACTTTAAGTGTGGCGGTGGGAAGCATGTGTATTGAGAGTTTGCCTTCCATGACCATCCTTCCTTTTTTGGCAAGGTTTTTTTGGAGCGTGTCAATTATTTCATGAAGCTTTTTACTCTTGCCAAATTCAGTTTTCCATAGCGCTTCAGTGGCGTGGGAATCATTAGAAAAAGTGAATGGGGGGATCTCGAGATCATACTCATCGCAGAGCTCTTTGAGAAGTGGGTAGTAGTATTGGCCAGCTACACGACCTCTTGCTATATCTTTGAACACCATGCCGGAACTAAAGAAGTTGAAAGCAAGGCGTGTCGCTAGCAATTTACCCACTTCGGTGCTGCCTGCTCCGGGTTGGCCAGAGAGTGCGATGACTGTCTGAGCGTTATTGAGTGCTTGGAAGATGATGGTACTTATTTCCTCAGGAGTGCGTTTTGTTGTGTCTATACACAAGGAATAGAGACTTTTGTCATGGCAGTCGAAAGATTGTCCATACGTTTCCTGCCCCCTATTGCGCTCATCTTGCTTACGTTGTTCTAGTAACTGTTGAATTTGTTCAACCGATAAGTCCGCATGACCAATACTTGTTACTCCTCGTTGAGCGCGCACGTGGGGGTCTGCGTACAAATAGACTGACAAAACATCCGGCATGCCGTTAGCGTTAAGTGATGCGAAACGCGAGTCAGCAATTACGTTTCCTTTTTTGAGATGCTCGCGTAGCGCGATATTAAGCCTACGTATTGCGTCAACAGTAAAGGCGTTACGATAATATTCTTCAAATGTTGGTGTAGATGGATCTTGCTCTTTTTTTTCCATCCACTCCTTACGAATTTGGTTGCCTGCTGCGAACACCTCCCACTTGAGTGACTCGTTTAACAGACGAAGAACAGTTGACTTACCTGCGCCCGGCTCACCGGCTAGCGCAAGGGCATTGTACCTCATAAAAAAGAACTGAAGGAGAAATATTTAAGATTATAGCTGCTGGACATAGCAGATGGGAGTCGAAGAAGTAGAACGAATAAAAAAGTTGTTCTTTCAGCTAAAGCTGCACCCTGAGTATCTTGAGCATGAGCCTGTCGTGACAAGCCATGATGCTGCAAAAACACGAGGGTTTGGTTTAAAGCAAGGCATAAAAGCGATTTTGTTTACCGATGGTGCTGGCCATTGGGCAATCGCTGATGTACCTGCCGATCAACGAGTTAGCGAAAAAAGCGTTGCGCTAGCAGCTGGATGGGCTAAGAACGCGATTCGTATGGCTACGCCTCATGAAGTAATGGAGATAACGGGATGTGAGGTTGGCGCAGTACCTCCTTTTGGCCATAAGACGACAGTCCCTCTTCTCGTAGATAGAACGATCTTCGATAATGAAGAGAGTGCATTTAATATCGGGCTGCGAACGAGTTCTGCTCGGGTTAAAACGTTTGAGATGAAGAAGTTGTTCGAGAAAGTTGGAGTAATTGAAGGGAATTTTATAAAGGAAAAGGTTTAAAAACAACTCTTGAGGGAGAATTATGAAGACGGCCATAGTAGCTTGGAAACTCCTGATCCCGTTCCGATCTCAGAAGATAAGCTTGCTACGTCCTGCACGTTAGTCTCCCAACAGAGGCGAACCGCGGATGCTGTCTT
>CAYHLN010000057.1:0-4182 GCA_964357505.1 Candidatus Woesearchaeota archaeon
CGTCTAACGGTAGGACAGAGGCCTTTGAAGCCTTTAATTGGGGTTCGATTCCCTATCCCCCAGCCAACTTGAGATAGGTTCGGACTCCGAGGAGCGTCATAATTCGCATCTAACGCACAGTTAGGAGCAAACTTCGGTGTATATCCGTTCGTGTAAAAATCCCGCATTTTCCAAACCAATTCGCTGTTCGCGGACAAAAGAGGTGGCACCGCTTATTAAAAATTCCGAACGCACACTGTTGTGGACAGTGCGCAAAATGTTCTCTGGATTTATACGCCGCACTAAGGCCACGGGCGTCGTAAGCGATTCGCGAGTAATATAACTCTGTATGCGGAAATTTTTATTTCTTTTTGCCAACCTGTCAAAATCTCGCATGAATAAGTTTTCTTGCGAAGTTGTGTTGCTGTAGAAAAGGTGCAGTTTTTGTGATGACGTTCTTGCCGCAACGTCAAAAATAATACTTCGAAAAGGTGTGACTCCAATACCTGCCGCGAGCAGTATAAGATCCGTATCATTGTGTTCTCTGTAAAAAGAACCTCGCGGCAAAGAGCCCATAAAAGTAGCGCCACAATTCATGGCACACAGTCGATTTGAGTACTCCCCAACAGCCCTTACCGTGATGGTAAACGTATCCTCAATTGGTGCGCTGGAAATGCTGTACTCTTTACCTCTTTGCACCTTAGAATCTGGAAAATATACCATTATGTACTGTCCCGCTTTAAATGATGGAACATGTCCGTTTAGAAGCGTCAAACTCAAGGTGGTAATTGTCGGTGTCTCTTGTTTTTTCCCGACTACGACATACTCCTGTGCATCTTGAACTGGCATGTTTGGGTCATCAGTTCGCCCCTGGAGAAATGTTGTATATCTCCTCTGGCGTTAGGACAATCAGGCCAAGCAATGTGCGATCATCCACATTATTGTTGATCCAGTTTCTTGCTTCTTCAAAGACGGCACCACTATCCACGTATTCAACAGGACCCTTTATTTGGTATCCTTCAAGCCCGCTCCAAAATGTTAATGCAACTTGCGGTTGTTCTTTAATATTCTCTAGAGTCTTCTTAAAAAAGTAGTTCATAAGTAAGATTTTGCCATCCTCAACTCTAACGGTAGACACCGGTACGACGTTAATGCCGTGCTTTCCAGTCGTAGCGAGGGCTTTCCCTTCAGCGTGCAAAAGTGCGTCAATAATTTTTTGTGAGAATTCCATATAGTTGTGTTGATTATGTTTTTCTTTTAATCCCTAGGCTTCGCAATTAACGCACAATTTCTTCCTATTAAGCGTCTGCGCGGCATTCATGCTGTGCTGGTAATACAATGTCTTTACACCTTGTTTCCACGCTTCGATATACAGGGCATTTACGTCTTTGGTGGGAGTTTTGGGATTAATCATTAGGTTGAGTGATTGCCCCTGGTCAATGTAAAGCTGCCTCACCGCTGCCTGTCCAATGACTGCGTATTGATCTATCTCTGCAAAGGTCTTAAACACTTCTTTTTCTTCTTGAGAAAGGAAGGGAAGATGCTGTACCGAGCCGTCGTTATCACGAATACTGTGCCACGTGTCCTTGTCGTTCCTCCCCTTTGTTTCGAGGGATTTTTCAAGAAACGGGTTCTTAATAGTCACTTTCATCTTGTCTATATCTTTTACATAGCAGTTCGACCAAATGGGCTCAATGCTTTGCGATACCTGTCCTAAGATAAATGCCGACGATGTAGTGGGTGCAATGGCCATCAGGGTTGTGTTACGGCGGCCATAACCCACAAGCACCGATGGCTCACCAAACATTTTTGCCAGCTCTTTTGAAGCTGCATAAGCTTTTTCTTTGATGAACTGAAATATTTTTACGTTGAGTGTTGCGGCCTCCATACTTTCAAAGGCAAGCATCCGGCTTTGTAGGAGTGAGTGCCATCCTAAGACGCCAACACCGAGCGCACGATTAGCAACAGCAAAGTTGTACGGCCGCTCCATAAAAAGAAAGGCAAGATTGTTTTCTTTATTCTTAGAGTCCCTCAGCTCCTCGAGTTTTTGGATGAAGTCGGTCATAACAGCGTCGAGAAAATACACAAGCGTCTCTACTGCGTCCGTATGCTTCCACTCTTCGAAATTCAAGAGATTCATTGATGATAGATCGCACACAAAGGACCACTCTTCGGACGAAGGCAAGGCTATCTCGCTGCAAAGATTGCTCGCATGGATTTTAAGATCTTTATCCTTGTATACGTCAACAGTATTTTTATTAACCGTGTCGGTGAAGAAAATATACGGGTAGCCCATTTGCGAGCGGCGCTGCAAGACTTTTGCCCAAAGTGAGCGTTTTTTGGAATCTCCGGCGATCATTTCTTTCATCCACGCATCAGTCACAGTAACTGCGTGGGTCAGCTCTTGTATTGGGTTGCCCTCGGTACCGATATCGAGAAATTCCTCACTGTCAGGATGTTCAAGTGGAAGGTAGGGGGAGAAGTGTCCACGGCGCGTTGAACCTTGGCTCACAACGTTGACCATGCTCTCAAACAGCCGCATAAAATGCACCGACCCCGACGAAACACCATTGTCAGTGATAGCTGCTCCACGTGGGCGCAATGCCCCAAAGTATCCTGAAGTACCACCTCCAAATTTACTCATCATGCCGACCTCGGCCTCCGTATAGAGTATCTGCCCCATATTGTCGCCTATATAGGACCCAAAACAGCTAATAGGCAATCCTTTGTTCAGCCCAAAATTAGTCCACACGGGAGTCGAAAGCGAATAGTAACCTTCTGACATATAGATGTAGAACTTATCGGCAAAGCCTTCAATTCCTAGGATTTCCTCGGCACGATCAGCAATAAACCGTACCCGCTCCTCAGCGCTTTGACCTTCTCTTAAGTATCCTTTTGCTAAGAATTTTCTACTATTTTCGTTGAGCCATTTCATAATGCGGAT
The DNA here is from genome assembly GCA_964357505.1 of Candidatus Woesearchaeota archaeon. Lineage (GTDB taxonomy): Archaea > Nanobdellota > Nanobdellia > Pacearchaeales > GW2011-AR1 > JBBSZK01. Next base: position 2,924 of record CAYHLN010000057.1, read on the forward strand.
ATTTAAATTTTTTAGAATAGATCGTCTTCGGTAATGCTTTTGCTGCGCTTGTTGTAGTTTATGGAGCGCTTTACAAAGAAGTCTCCATGCTTGGTGCCGATGACTTCGTCGTCAAACCACTCTGTCTTTTCATGTAGATTATCGTCGATGGGGAATATCCTAGGGAGACCAATGGAGTCGAGCGAATTATTGAATCTGTTTTTGATAAATTCTTTTACGATATCGGCAGGCATACATTCGATCTCTCCCTTTTCAAAAATCCAATCCACGATTTTGCTCTCCGCTTCGTACGCCTCTCTGCATGACTCCAATATCGACTCGTTGTACGCATCATCAAACCATTCTGGATGCTCATTTTTAATAATGTTTATAAGGTCTATGCCGAACAGACCATGAATCTGTTCTTCCTTGGATGTCGCCTCGATCACATTGGATATGCCCTTAAAAAGATTCTTATACTTATTGAAGGACATAATAATCAGGAACTGCGAGAAGAGCGACACGTGCTCGATAAAAAGAGAAAACAGCAATATAGCTTGGGCATACTCGCGATTGTCGTCGCTTCTGGCATTCTTGATCGACTTTTCGAGATACGTGATCCTCTCTATGATGACCGGTATATCTTTTATTTTTTCAAACTCGTGGTTTAAACCCAGTATCTCAAGCAGGTGGGCGTACGCATCCTGATGCCTTACCTCGCTTTCTGCAAAAGTAAAACCAACCGATCCTATTTCTGGCTTTGGCATTTTTTTATATACATCACCCCAAAATGTTTTTACCGAAACCTCTATCTGGGCAATGGCTAGCATAGCGTGCGTTATAGCGCTTCGCTCGGCGTCGTTTATGTGCACTTTAAAATCCTGAATGTCGCTTGTGAAGTTAAATTCAGTATGGATCCAATAGGAGTGGCGGATAGCGTCCACGTACTCTAAAAGCTCCGGGTACTCGTGAGGCTTGAGGTTAATGCGTTTTTTAAAAATGTCGCGTTTGCGCATCTGTGCTCGATGATCGCGATACAAAATATACGCCTTAGCAACATCATGATAATCGCTCTCCATCAGTGTCAGTTCTACGAAGTCCTGAACACGTTCAACGGTTACTTCAAAAGAGGGGTCTGCAAGATATGCCACCTCAAGTCTTGAGACTACCTCACGGGCGACTTTCTCTGCCTCCCTTTTTTTAAAGGTTCCAACATGTGCCCTCGATTTTTCTACTGCAGTGGCAATTTTGCTCTCATCAAACGAAACCACAGAACCGTC
>CAYHLN010000058.1:0-4136 GCA_964357505.1 Candidatus Woesearchaeota archaeon
CACGGGAGATCCAAAAATATGGGAGTACGCATCCCAGGAAATCAAGGCTGCGATGAAAGCTTCAGGAAAGAAATTCGTTGAAGGAGTCGGAGAAGCGGCGTTCTACGGTCCAAAAATTGACATACAAGTAAAGAACACGCACGGTAAAGAGGAAACGATTGCCACATCCCAGGTAGACGTCGTTGTCCCCGCACGCTTAGGAATGAAGTATGTTGACGAAAAAGGTCAAGATCAGACCCCTATTGTCATTCATCGTGCAATTATCGGCTCATTTGAGCGATTTATTGGCTTCTTATTGGAACAAACGGAAGGAAAACTACCGCTTTGGCTTTCACCTCGACAAGTCCGCGTAATTAGCTTTACTGATCGCAACGCTAAAGCAACAGAAAAAGTTGCCGCACAATTGCGAGAAGCAGTGCCTGGCTTAAAAGTAGATACCGATATGCGCTCCGATACGGTGCAAGCCAAGATCAGAGATGCAGAAATGCTCAAGGTGAATTACACCCTCGTTATTGGAGATAAGGAAGAGGAAAAGAAAACGCTAGCCGTGCGTGCCCGTGGTAGTTCTAAGCCAGAGTTTGGAGTCAAGCTTGAAGCTTTTGTAAAGCAGCTAAAAAAAGAAATTAACGCACATAGAGAACTATAGCTTACTCTGATTATAACCGAAAAACTTAAATATGTGTCAGCACATAAATAAGAATGGTAAACATGACATTATCAATTCCAGAAGAATTAGTTAAAAGAATGAAAATCTTTTCAGAAATAAAATGGAGTGAGATAGCGAGGAGAGCAATAGAAGAAAGGGTAAATGACCTTGAAACCTTAAACAAAATAGCCTCGAAAAGTAAATTAACTGAGCAAGATGTTGAAAAAATAAGTAAAAGTATAAAAGCGTCAGCTACTAAGAAGCTTTATGCTAGTCGTTGACGCTAACATACTTATTGCTTCCATTTTAAAAAATAGCCAAGTTAGAAAATTAATTACAGAAAGCACAGAAATATTGCTCGCTCCAGAAATAATTTTTAAAGAGATTGAAAACCATAAAGAAGAATTATTGAATAAATCTGCACTATCAAATGCTGAATTTGAAGAAATATTATCTATCTTATCAAAATACCTTGTAATTGTAAAGACCGATAAGATTCAACTTTATACTGAAAAGGCAGAAAAAATAATCAGCCATATTGACAAAGATGATGTTCCAATAGTCGCAACATCCCTTGCCTATAATTCATGCCCTATTTGGACTGACGATAAGGGCTTTAAGAAACAAAATCAAATTAGAATAATCACAACAAAAGAACTAATTGAAATGGACTAATAGTTAGCTAAATCTTTATAAACCGCCGCGCCCTCACGTGAGCAAGAAGAGATGAAAGTACAACCCTACGTTCACAAACTGGAGCACTCCCCGACCTATAAGGACTTCCAGACGAAAAACAAAGATGCATTCTTAACTGCAGGCTTTTTCATCATTGACTTTGAGAGCGGCAAGAACGTCCACCAAATCGACTATTTCGTACCCTCAAAGAAGAAGTTCGCTGCGTTTACCCTTGATCATAAAGTAGTGATGCAGCTCTTCGATATGCTTGACAGAAAGCAACCTGAGCCGCTAGACCTCAAGGTAGACATTGATCTTGACGCGCTCCACGGCATCCTCCAAGATGAGATGCGTAATCGTAATATGACGGGCTCAATAAAGAAGATGATTGCAGTCATTCAAAACGTCAAAGGTAAGAAAGTATGGAGCGTCAACTGCATTCTTTCAGGCATGGATATCCTTAAAGTACACGTCGAAGATGAATCTCAAACCGTTCTCAAATTAGAAAAATCATCGTTATTCGACTACATTCAAAAAATTCCTGGACTCCAGCCTCAGACCTCTCCAGCACAAGCTCAAGCCCAGCCTCAAGTGCAGGCAGGCGGACCAGATGAAGAAGCAATCAAGGCAAAACTGCAACAATTAGACAAGCTAAAAGAAGTTCTGAAGAAAGAACAGGAAGATATGCAGAAGAAAGCTGCAGCAGAGAAAAATGTCGTAAAGAAGAAAGGCAAAGCCCGTTAATAGTTCTCAATATCTAAGACAATTCTCATTGAGTGTTAAAAAAAATAAAGAAAAAAAGAAAAATAATAAGTCTAATTAAAGGACTTGCGTGCAACTAACAGGAGATCCCGTAAGCTCACAAGTTCTTGTCTGTCCATCTGAAGTTAGAATCTCAAACGCTGTATCGAACCGTGTTGGATTGAAGGCTGTAATGTTTATGACTCTACTTCCTGTTGCAAACGTAGCCGGAATAGTTGTTTCATCTGTTGAAGTACTAGCTCCGCTGTTATCGGACAAGATAAGTCTGATTGCTCTTACATCACCAGATCCTGTGCCTCTTTGGAAGACAACAGTTGCGTTATTTTGAGTGCCGTTGAAAACGCAACCAACAGGCGTAACGGTTGTGGTTAAACAATCATTCGCTCCAGATATCTGTTGTGCACCTCCCTGAATTGCAGGACGTACAAATGCCCAGATAATTCCTATAGCTACTAACACAAGGAGAATAATCAAGACATTAGTAATGATGTCGCTTAGACCTCTTTTTGTATGTATCATATTTGACCCCCTTTTACTTAATGTAATGATCTTATAGTGAAAAAGATGTTTATAAAGATTTCGTCAATCGTCGTCAAGAATGAGCAAACCAGAACTCATATCCTTTCTTACTCTTCTTATCCAACCGTACAAAACCAAACCGCTCAAACTGCACAACTTCCCCAACCTTCAGCTTGCTTACACCAGATTCAGCGAGTCCTTCAACCCAAGTCGCATCCGGCATGAAAACACGCACCATCACCAGCTGTTTCTTATCAGCCGGTAGCCAATGGATGAATCTCGCTTTAAGCTCAGAGGCAACAGGCTGTGAATGATAAGAAAACGCATTCTTAGCAAAACGCGCATTGAAAAGGTGCATAAATCGCACATATTCGGGTTTCTCTTTCTTCAGTGATACAAAGTCATTCTTGCTGATATAAAAGGCCTTGAGTGTGTTCAGCTTACGTACCCCATAGTCTTCTGCCGGATGGAGTGGCGCTTCAACAGCAAGGTTAGGGGCACCCTCAATCGCAATCTCAACAGGATCCTGCACAAAAAAGTAACGCCGTGCACGCGTGTCAATAAGCTTACGATTAATAGACTCAAGCACAGCAAAATCAATTTCACCGCTTGATTTAGACAGTCCGACTCGCTGAGCTAGCTCTTGAAACATTTCAGGTACAAACCCTCTGCGTCTCAAGGCGCGAATAGTGACAAGACGCGGATCGTCCCAACCAATCATCTTGCCAGACTCAATCAATTCCCGAATAACTCTGCCTTGTGTTTCCGCACCAGCAATACGATAGCGTCCAATCTCACGTACATGGGGGCTAGCAAGCCCAAGGCGATATTGAATGGTCTTTTGGAGCTCATCACGCTGCTCAAATTCTGCACTTCGAATCACGTGTGTCACGCCAGTCAAAGAATCCTCGACAGGGTTCTCAAAGTCATAGGTCGGCCACACGCAGTACTTCTTTTTCTGTAAAAAGTGCGAAGCATACGAAATTCTGAAAAGCACAGGGTCACGCATGACGCCGTTATTGGAACGCATATCGCCCTTCAAGCGTAACGTTCGTTGCCCTTCTTTGAATTTCTTTTTGAGCATAGCGTTCCATTCAGCAAGGTGGTGCTCGGTCTTCTCCGCACGACAGGCACATGTCTCCATAGCCTCTCGCAAACTTTTGACACGTTCCTGCGCGCACGAGCAGACAAAGGCATCTCCTTGCTTGATCAGCTGCTCCGCGTACTGATATAGTTTAGGCAAGTCATGAGATGCAATAACTTCCTTATCCCATGTGATCCCAAGCCAAGAAATATCTTCCTTCATAGCTTCATAAAACTCAGTAGCAGATTTCTCAGGGTTAGTATCTTCAATCCGCAAAATGCACGTACCCCCATACTTTTTTGCATACATATACTGAATCAAAAAGATAAGTGCGTGGCCAATATGATTATACTTAGAAGGCTCGGGTGGCAGCCGAGTAACGACGCCTTTCTCTACGCCTTCAAGCTCCGGAAGTCCCTCCTCTCGCACTTCATGCACCTTAACGTATCG
>CAYHLN010000059.1:0-4058 GCA_964357505.1 Candidatus Woesearchaeota archaeon
GTCAAATTTCTTTTTAGATTTGACATCGTAGAAGCTCATTTTTGGTTTTGCCATCTTTCCCTCCTTCAAATCAGCCTAATTTCGGGATCTTATAAATGTTTCTTGTCAGGCAAGGTGTCATGAAAGTATTTAATAACAGGACATTTATCGATTATAATGGTTAATTCGCTCCATATTGCGGCCATTATTCTCGCAGGGGTTGCAGTCGCTCTCGCTGATGCACTTATCAAGAAAATCGCTGTTACTGGTAATTTCTGGCTTGCATTCAAGAATCCGTTCATGATTTTAGTCGTTCTTCTTTATGTCGCTCAAGTTGTCTTTTTTGTCTATGTTTTTATGAATGGATGGAGTTTAGGAATTGTCGGCAATTTACAAATGGTTTTTTACTCTCTCACTGCCGTTTTAGTCGGATTGCTTGTCTTTGGAGAGACGCTTACTGCAATACAAATAGTAGGCATTATTGTTGCGGTGATCGGCGTTGTTCTTATTAATTCCTAATTAGATTTTACTCTTAATTGGCGTCTTTGCACCACATGCTAGGCAATGTTTGGATTTGATGCCTTTTTCATTGATAATTTCAGTATCTGGCTTTTTACATTCAGGGCAGAGTACAAATTCTCGTACATATGCTTCAAGCTTCTCATTAACGCGCTGAGAGTTGAGCTTTGTGCGAAGCATGAGGCGATCGTGCTCAAGCTCGCCTGAGACGGCAAGCTCTTTTTGCAAGAAGCGTGCAATTTGTTCTACAGGACGTCGAACATAGGAGGCGATCGTTACAATGTTTGTAATATAGGTGTTTTTGCCTTCTACTTTGCCCGTTGCCTTTGGTATTTCAAAACGCTCGCTGTTTGATTGAACTTGCTTGATATGCACATAGGCTTCATCAAGAAGTTGCTCGTAGGATTCCATAGTTAATGGGGCTAGAGTTAGTTTTTAAACTTTCACTTTGGTTGAAGCTTTCTTAAGATTTATATAGGTGTTTGGCTTCTTGGAATAATGAATGTAAAGAATCTTGTGCTGGGTATCGGCATCTTTATTGTGTTCATGTTCTTGTTGCACAATGGTGTGCGAGCATTCTATGAACCTCCTGCCTATGAGGATTTTGCATCATGTGATCGTGCAGGCTATACAACTAACGGTGGTTATTACTATCCTTACCCTGAACGCTTTGACACAAGCACTAACTGTACTGTCCCTGGAGCAATCAGAGAGCAGGAGCAACAGTGTTCTGTACAGGGCGGAATGGTCTTGTATGATTATAGTGAAGCTGGCTGTATTTCTGGCGTGAAGGAATGTAACTTCTGCCAGTTCGAATATAATGAAGCCTATAAAAAATATAATCGAAATGTATTCGTTATCGCTTTAATTATAGGCATCATTGTGCTTATTGTTGGCTACACTATTTTGAGTGTTGAGCCTGTGGGTAGCTCATTGATGGCTTCGGGAATTGGAGCTATTGTCTATGGCACGATTGTAAACTGGGAGAATCTTGGTAATTTAGGAAGATTCTTGCTGCTGTTGTTGGCACTTGTGCTGTTAGTGTGGATTGCGCTACGGATTAACAAACGCGTTAAGCAACCTGTGGTAAATCGTAGGAAAAAATAGTTCCTTATTTTAGATAGCCGGGTGCTTCCTTGAAATCTGCGAATACTGGCCTACCATTTCTTCTGACCATGAATTCAAAATAGCCTGGCGTAAATGCTATATGCGGTAGCGCACCTTCCGTGGGCTGATCGTGTCGAATATACTGGAGCGTGTTCCATATTGCGGTTCTTGCTGACTTGTCCGATGTGCTGTACTTCATTCTCCTTATTTCTGGCTCAAAAACACCATTGGCAAAGGGTATTACCTCCCCATGAGAAAGTTTTTCGAGGCTTGCCCTTGAAATCTCAACAATGGTGCGTTGTGTTGTGGAGATCATTATGCCAGACCAGCGTGCATCAACCTGCTCACTGATGAAGACGTCATACTTTGCCCGCTGATCTTTTTCTATAACTCCTCGCAGAAAATCACGCGCTTCTCGAGCAGAGCAAATGTTCATCTGATATCTTCTTGGAATGTCGCTTGCTCGTGGTAGCGCTCGCACAACGGTTTTGGGGTGGCGTGAAAAGAATTTTTTAATTTCGGAGTTGCTAAGCGAAAATTCAGTGTAGGGGATCTTGATGCCCATAAGTGCTGGCAGACCTGCATTCTGTATTCTGCGAGCATCCTCTAATTTATTACTCTGTAATGCTTGTGCTTGCTTGTCATGACCGCTTTCCTGAAGTGCTATGATCCAATCAGATATCGTTTGTCCCATTAGGCTGGATCTTGGGTGTTTATTTAAATACTGTGGGCGACATAATGATTAAATAGGCTGTTAAGGAACTTTAGTTATGGGGCCTCTTGGTGATATTACTAAACTCTATAAGACGCAAATTTCTATAACCGAATGGTTCGAAAATATCAAGCATTCTTTTACGGAGAAGCTGCGCGCTGAAGATAATGATAAACGTGAGAGACTGCGTGCATTGAATGAACTTATTGGATTGCCCTTTGATAAACCATATCAATTTAGGGCACAGGAAATCGTTGAGCAGGCACCTGCTTTTTTATCTTTTTTAACGGAACATGGCGATGAACTTTGTGCACTTCGCCTTATCCCTCTTGATTCTTCTCTGCCTAAGCTCCGTATGCGCGGCCATACTATTAAAGATTCGCTGAATTGGTTTAAAGAACAGAGTATAAATGTTGCTCGCTATAAGGCTGACTTTGTTCCACATCCTGAAACACCTCTTTGGTCGAGCATTTTTATTGTCAACGAAAAAGGGATTTTTGGCGAGGTTATTAGAGGAGGACATTATCAGCTTACTCAGGGATTTCATGATGCAGAGAAACCTGTGAGCTTCTTTTTCGATGGTTCTTGTATTGAGTTGAGTACTCCAGACCCTGAGGCACGCGATTATATTTCCAGTATTATTGAATATATTCATATAGAGTCTAGTGAGAAGAAGGCTTTACTTAAGGAAAATCTAGGTGCGCAGTTTATGAAGGACTACTTAATTGGTTATTTTGAAACAGCTACCTCCAAGGAATTTGGAACATGGTTTATTGATTATAACACAACTATCGCGGCACTCTATTCAGATTTCAAACCAATTATTCATTCTTCACCTTCAGAATTATCTGGTCAAATCGCATCTTCAGGTATTGTAAAAGGGAAAGTTAGAATTTTGAGCCAGGAAAATATTGGGACAACGATATTAACAGAGAATGATATTTTAGTTTGTTCTATGACCACTCCCGACTATTTTATTCATATGCAGCGCGCTAGTGGGGTTATTACTGAGGGGGGAGGCATGCTGAGCCATGCAGCTATTGTGGCACGTGAACTTGCAAAACCGTGCATTGTAGGGGTTGGAAATGCGACTCAGCTTCTCAAAGATGGAGATCTAATTGAGTTAAATGCGACTGAAGGTGTTATTCGGCGCCTTTAGCCAAGATACCGTAACTTGCCCGGGCGAGGCTCGTAGACCATGCCATCCTCTAATAGCTTCTTGACTTCTTGGTTGATGCTTTCAGGAGCGGCTTTGAACTCTAGAATCATGCGCTCGATCTCGACTCCGCCCTTTTCATCCTCTTGTTTTACGAGGTTAAGAATGGAATCACGGATATGCTGTAGCTCAGACTTTTCAAGCGTTTTTGGCTTGTCTGCTTCAAGTTCGAGCTTTCTCACGAGAAGGTAAGCAGGATCTTTCTTCTTGATAATCTCAGGTGTAATGTACATTTCATTATTCCAGCTGCGTAGCAGGCCGACAACGAGGACTGTATCGCCTTGCGTGAATGGTTCTAGCTTGGCAAGATCGTCTCCAAAGACTTTGATACGAAGCTGGCCAGAAGCATCGTCAAGGCTTAAGGAACCATATTTTTTCTCGCCTTCCTGAATAAACTTATCAACGATGTTTGCAATAAGGTTTACACGTACTACTTGCTTGGTGCCTAGCTCAAGGAGTTTGAATCGATCGCCTTCCATAACAGGCTTTCCTGCTGCGATATCACCAATTGCTACTTTATGGGCT
>CAYHLN010000060.1:0-3809 GCA_964357505.1 Candidatus Woesearchaeota archaeon
CAAGAAACGAATTACTTTTAGGTCACAAAAAGGAAGGCATAGGTTCAGAAGAAGCATGGCTTTATCATAGAGCTCTTAGAATAGGATATGTTCCTTTAGCCACAAAATTAATAGAACGCAGACATAAAATGGGGCTAAAAACGCTTCCACCAAGGCATTAACCATAGCCTAATCTTTTTCCCATTGCTTAAAACTTTCAGCACACTCTGGGAGTTCGCATTAAATTAAATCGTAAACTATTTTAATAACAACGTCCTTTAACCATGTGAACATAATCTTCACTCACCATGCTCTTGAAAAAATACACGAGCGACGCATAACAAAAGATGAAGTTTTATCGACGATAAAATACCCCGAAGAAACGAGAAAAATTGGCGATAAATATTATGTCCAGAAAAACATCGGCAGAGGCGTTATTCAAGTTGTTTTCACCAGAGAAAGATATATAAAAGTCATAACCATCCATTGGATGCCATGAAAATAACCTATGATAAGGAAGCAGACGCTATGTATATTAGATTCAGCGACGCTTCTTTTGGTAAGAACAAAATTATAGACGACAATACAATCTTAGACCTTGACGCAGAAGGCAAGATTATAGGCATAGAGCTATTAGACGTTAGCAAACGAATGCCCGAGCATTTTTTTAAGTCTATTTCCGTTGAAAATCTCTCGTAGATTCATAAGTAATTTAGCTAAATCTTTTAAGCGTATCTATTAAGTTTCAGCATACCTAATAAGTTCGTTTTAACACTTTAAATGCTAGGTCACTATATCATTAAAAAACTTGCCTCAATAAAGGTGAGGCGCGAAGCGCCGAACGCACCCGACCGAAAACTATTTTAACTAATCTTCCGAAGGAGTAAAATGAATAAGATATTTCTCAACTTGTTTTTTATTATCGCATCCATCGCAATGGTCTACGCCCTTGTGAAAATAACCGGTCTGGAGGATACGATAATTATACTGATGGTAGTCTCCTATTCTCTAGCAATCCTACTAGGAATTTTATCTTTTAACAAGAGTAATCTCAACATCAACAGAGCGTTAAAAATTTACTTCTTCTCAGCAATACCCCTATTAGCAGCCCTCCTCTGGGGGGCGCTAGATATACTTTATAGGAGAGTCTCGGAGAAGGGAGGCCAGGATGGTTTCGGAATATTTGCTTTGGCTGTACCAACAGGGTTTATCTTTTTCATTGGCTCGCTTGTTTCTTTGATATTTATGGCGGTTGGTATAGTGCAATGGTTCAGGGAAAGCCAGAGTAGTCTAAACTAGATAGTTCGCACAACCTTTATTAACGGCCGTTTTCCGAGACCTAAAAGTCCGTTTTTAGGCTTTTTCTTGCTTTTTTCGTAAAGTAATGGTCTCGTGGCCTGGAATAGCCTCTAATTCATCGCCTTCCTTCAAGTTTGAGCCCATGAGTAGTGTCTCAGGCAGATTAATCTTAAACTTGTAGTAATCCTGTCCCTTGTAGCTGCGTGACTTTTCTTTCAAGATCTTCACAGATCTTCTAAGAGCAAAGAGTATATAAATTTTTAGAGACCGAAATATTTATATACTTTAGAGACCTAATAAATCGATGGTGCCCGGAATCTGTAGCTCGTGTAAAAAAGAGAAAGATGTTGCCGCTGATGGAAAATCAAGAGGGTTGTGCCATGTATGCTACAAAAGACTCATTTGGCAACCCAAGATATTAACCTGTAAGCGTTGCAAAAGAGATTTACCCTTACATGGCAAGGGATTATGTGACGGTTGTTACAATTCTGTTTTTCATATAGATAAGGTGTTGGCAGCAAATAAGATGAAACGTTATAACCTGTCCTATGCACTCTACAAGGAGATAACTTCGAAGTGTGTCATTTGCGGCTTCGATAAAGTTATTGATTTACACCATTTAGACCACAATCACAAGAACAATTCCCGTGAAAATCTCATCGGACTCTGTCCAAATCATCATAAAATGCTTCATGATCGTAAATATCGAAGTGAAATGTTTACTTTACTTCAAGAAAAAGGGTTTAAAGTTCCACATGCTCTCGAACCAGATGAAGTTTTCAAGATCTGATCGTAGTTTTGAGGGGTCTAAAACGCCAGAAATAAGATTAAAGCGAACTTTATTCTTCAATTTTAGCAGGATACTTATAACTTCTGCCTTTATCAGTAATTCTGTATGCTCTGTCAGGTATTTGTCCGAAGAAATTGTTTCCAGTAAGATTTTTCCGTCTCAAATCACGCGGTAGGTAGACTCTATCCAAATGCTTGCTTTCAGCAAGTCTTTCTAAACCATTGCTTACTCGCTGGAAATCACTGTCCGAAACGTGATCTCCAAATTCCTCTGTAAGAAGCTCAGCAACCTCAAGGTTACCTGCATAAACAGGCGTGCCTTGATACGAGCTTCTACCATCTAAGAAACTATCTAAGTGTTGCATGGCTACCAAGATTGTTTTTCTATTAATTGCATTTCCTTTTATTGCCATATTTTTTGATACTATTTGCCAGTACTTAAACTTTTCGATTAGTTCGTTTAACTCATGCAGCATCTTTCAAGAGAAAGCTAAATCTTTCAGCGAAGATAAGAAGTTCGTATTAAATAAAATGAATGGGAATATTAAAATACCTCTCGATTATGGTGTTTGAATGTATACAAAGCATTTCATCGAACAGTTCTGGGAAGGAGAACAAAAAGATCAACTTTTTGTAGGCATGCCCTTTGATGGAGATGAAGCTTGGAAATTTGACGTTATCACCAAAGCTGCAAAAAAACTTAACTTTAAAGAGGGCGCATTTATGCAAGGTACCGAAAAAGAAGCGATCAGCATTCCGGAAGGAATTTTCTTTAATATCGCGAATTCCAAGATGCTACTTTTTGACCTTTCTGATGACCTGCGCATTCCTCCACAAGTTTCGGGCCAAGAGTACCACAGAACCAATCAAAATGTTATGTACGAGCTCGGAGTTGCAATGGCAATAAGAGAACCATACGAAATAGCTTTGATACGGAAGAAAACTGGAACAGAACCAAGGCTGCCTTTTGATATAAGAACTATCAATATAAACTCCTTCCAGGATAGATTTGGTTCAGATTTTATTGAAGGAATAATAAAAGAGACTCTTGCCAAAAAAGAGTTACATCGAAACAAGAGAATAAAGTTTGTTAGGCAATCTATCGATGAGAACTCGGTGATGCTTATGTTGGCTTATGGGCGGATCCCGAACAGAAACCATTTTCATTTAGACCCTGTACAAATCTCCCCCTATAAGTCTTCTCTACTACGATTAATTGATTTAGGAATGATAAGGTTTGAATCCAGTTTGTGGTCCCCCACAGGATTTGAGTACGCCTATCATTGGACTGATTTTGGATATTCCGTAATGGAAGACCTAGGCATCATTAAGATGAACGAAAAAGATTTCAGTGGATCAAAAGAAGAGAAGGCCATCAAGCAGGCAGACGAGAGGTTTATGGAACAGAAGAAAAATTTCTTAGATTCTTCTCGGGCAAGTACAGATTAGAAAAGCTTATATTCCTCTAGTTGATGACTCTTTATGCCTCACGAATTAGAAGAAGTTTTCAAGTCGATTCTAGGATTGTTTCTAATATTATTCTTTGGAGCAGCATTTATTCCCATTTTTGCAACCTTGACCAATGACTCTAGTCTCTTATTAATCTTCGCGCTTCTGCTAATGCTTGTCGGAATTTTAGGAATGATAATCAGTCTTTTGGAGGCAATAAGAAGGTGGGTTTAGTTAACTGGTATACAAAAAATAAAAAGAAGCTGCATCCCCTAATAATCTCGGCTTATTTT
>CAYHLN010000061.1:0-3623 GCA_964357505.1 Candidatus Woesearchaeota archaeon
GCTAAGTAATCTGCGCCTTCTCTTATTTTATCATCAAGGAGTGCAGTATTAAATACAGCAAGCCCATCAGCGCGTCTTCGATAAACGTAAGAACGCATATCGGGCGTTATAACTCGCGTTCCGAGGTGAATAGATGATTTCAAATATTCCTCAATAGGAACAAGTGTGTCTTTCTTATCTTCTTTCTCGCCCCTTACTTCTTCTTTAATATTAATCTTTTTAGCTTCAGAAACTTTTCCTTCAAGAGCCTTCGCCTTTTCCTTCAGCTTTGCCTTAAGCTTCTCAATGCGATCTTTCTTATCCTCTTCACCAGCATCCTTCTTTGATGCTCCAAGGTCTTCTTCTACCGCTCTTGTTCCATCCTCAAGTACGCCAACTATTTCTTGCCCTGCCTCAGCGAGGGCTTCCTCTATCTTCTCAGGAGCATTCTTTTTCTTCTTAGATTTAGATAAGCCAGCATTTTCTTCAAGTGCAGTAACGCTATCTTCAGCTACTTGAGTGATTTTCTTACCAACTTCTACAAAAGCTTCTTCAATCTGTTCAGGAACGCCTTCGGTTTTCTTTGTCATGGTAAAATATAATCAGCGTACGGGTGTTTCCGGGTTTGTTGCAGCCGGTACGTACAAAGTATTCATTTCCATCAAGAAGTGTATTTAAATGTTCGCTAGATGCAGTTGCTATCATCAAAGTCTAGGCAGTTAGACATACATTGGAGAGTTCCGGTTGAACCAGGACCCCCAAATTCATTACTAGAACAGCTATATCCATTAAGATTATCAGCACCTGCCCCATTAGTATCACAAACTTCTCTGAAATCTATTAGATTATCTCCGCATGTTGCAGCAGGCATAGGAGTTATACAAAGACCGTTATAGCCAAAAGCAAGCAAACCAATCACTCCCTGATCTCCTGATCCAGTTTCGTCACTAAACGAAGCAACCCCATCGCCGTTGAAGTCTCCCTTACAATAGCGCGGTTGGGATGCAGGACAATTCCCTGGAATAGGATAGGGTCGTAGCAAAATGTTCTCAGTACTGTTTGCCTTCCCATCACGATTAACATCAGCAGGGCATGGCCTTAGAGAGAAGGTTATGTTCTTCTCAGCAGTAAACGTTCCTTTGGTAGCTCGAAGCGAAACAGTGTACTGAAGAGGAGCGCACTGTATAAAGTTCTGGTAGTAGATTGAGTAAGGGTTAACGGTGTCTCCAGTAGGCGTTAGTACACAATTCGTAAGGGAGTAGTTAACGAAGAAGTACTGTACTCCGCTTGTACAAGAGATCGTATTATTTATTCGCATTGAGGAATTGAGGTAGCCTGAAGAGTTCATAATGCCCATAGGGGTTACAAAGTCACAACTTGTTGGACTACCTTGGATCGAGTAGGTCATGTTAAACCACCATCGATGCGTCCGATTATCATAGACTCTACCTTGAACAGGATCTGTCACGTCTAATAATAAGCAACTACTTGGTGTTCCACCACACTGCCAGCTTGTCTCAGTTTGGCAAGTTGAAGAGCATCCATCACCGTTTGCAACATTACCGCTTCCCTGGTCGCAGGTCTCTGCTCCATCGATAACTCCATTGCCGCATATTGGCGTGCATAATGCTGTGTTAAATTGACATCCAGCAGTACAGGAAAGTGTACCGCCGGTAAAGCCTTGACCAATGGTTGTACAACTTTGGCCACTCAAGTTAGTGCCATCACATTGTTCGCCAGCATTAATAGCCCCATTCCCACATTGTGGTCCTGGTGCAGTTGGAGGAGCAGAAGTTGTGCCAGTAGCTACATCATAGGTGCTCGTTACAGTACCGCTTGTCTCTTGCCCATTGCTAGTAAAGATGGGAGCAATTGAGATACTCGAAATGTTGCCCAATGAGCTATTAGTATAGTTAATGAAGAACGCGCGTGATTCAAATTCCCCTAATCCACTTAAGTCAAAACTAAACACTGCGCTCACACGATTGACATCGGTAAGAATGATGCTTACTCTGTTGGCGCTACTCGTGCCAGAACCACGGCGGACAGTAATGTTCATGGTCTTATTTTGATTGTCAACGTATACTCCTTGAGGGACAATGGACAATTGGGTTGCGTACGTATCAATAGTAGAAGCTAATGGCTCGCCAGAGGAAGTTAAAAATGGTCGTACGAATGCCCAGAGGATCCCGACAGCAACGAGAACAATAAGGATAATGAGTATATTAGTAATAATATCACTCAACCCTCTTTTATTCATGCCTCGCACAAAGCGCCTGGCTATTTAAAGATTTTCTTCTATTTCCAGGAGCCGCGCAAGCTTAACTTCTCGCCATTGAGTCGCAATGCCTGCCTTCAGATAGTGCGCCCCAAATGCCACAGCATAGTCTACAAGAGCATCGTCCATTGTTTCTCCAGAACGGTGCGAAAAAATCATGACAAGCTTATGCGTTCTGCAATAATTCGCAATCTCTCTCACGTGTAATAGCGAACCATGCTGGTTTGGTTTTACAATCACTGCATTAATCGCGCTCATGTGATGAGCTTTCTTGATTCGCTCCAGATGAGTTGCCGTTAAATCATCGCCAACGATGAGCGTGTTTTGCAAATCTTTAGTGAGCTGTTTGAATCCACTGAAATCTTCTTGTTCCATCGGATCTTCAAGATACAATACACCATAGAGCCGCGCAAGCTCTAGAATATGATGCGCCTGCAGAGGCGGCGTACGGCTAATTGCATGATAACGATAGAGTGGTTTTTTATAAAAGCTTGAAGCTGCAACATCTATTCCAAGATTAACGACCGATCGATAGTTGTACAATTGCTTCAAAATAGCCTCATCATCTTCGGCAACGTGCCAGGCCCCTTCATCATTTGTCTTTTTTGCCTTAAAGGTTCTGCCGAGCTGCACGTAGACATCTTTCATTGTTCTCACGTTTGCAGCGGCACTCTTCTCACGCGGAATAATCAGGAATTCTTGGAATACGGGGTGTTTTTTAAAATGCTCACTATGCAAGCCCCCTCCAATTGCATTACCAACAGGTACGGGAACTCCCCTTGCACGAGGATTTATCAGCTGCCACAGTTCTTTCTTTTGTGAGCGTGCAAGCGCTTTCAATAGGGCAGATTCAAAAGCAAAAAGCGCGTTACCGCCGAATAATTCTGGTTTTTTTAGCTTCAGTTGCTTACAAATTTCTTTTTCAACCTTTACGAGATCATCAAAAGAATTAATGTCTATTTCTCGAGCCCACGTATTCAAAAAACCAACGCAAAACGCGAGATTTTTGTAATACGGTTTAGACTCATAGATGCCCGTGGATTTGCCAGAAGGCGAGCTGGCAATTGCTCCATTCACCGACACCTCAATCGTTTTTTCACCGCGAGAATCGCTAATAGTTTTAGCTCTAACCTCTTTCAAAATCATAAAAAAAATAGCAGAAGATTGTTAATAAAACTTATTGGGAGATAATTTCTCTTATTTGCCTATACTTTTTACGATTTGAATTTCTTTTTATCCTACTCTAATCAACAAAATAGCAATGTTTATATATTTAAGCATATTACACATATTAACACATAATCAGAGTAAAAAATGACAACGATGACTTTAGCAGTGCCGTCAGAACTGAAAGATAAAATGGGCA
>CAYHLN010000062.1:0-3278 GCA_964357505.1 Candidatus Woesearchaeota archaeon
TTCATTGAGATTCTTAAATTCAGCTTTAGGCAACTTCTCTGTGTTCTTGATGATATTCTTCAACGTCTCCGCATCATTACGATTATGCTCATAAAAGTTGATGAGCCTGCCATCAAGTAGATATGCCACTTGGGTAATCACAAGGTCCTCTATGTTTTTCTTTCGCAAAGCGTAATTCAAGTCAGAGATTTTACTAAAATCGCTGGATATTTTCTGACGGAGACCCAAATATCTCAATTGCTTATCAAACAAAAGACTATCTACTGACAGAACTGCGTTAACTGTGAGAGTTTCAAGACCAGACAAGCTTATGCCAGACAATTCCGCAGTCTTCGGATATTTCTTGATGAACTCCCCCACAGACGAAATATCATTATCTGTCTGAACAACCTCGTTTATTACTTTTTCAACAGCATCATCTTTCAGTATTGAGTGCACGAGAGCAACAAAATCAAATCTCGTAGAGAGCTTATTGTTTATATCCTTACCAAGAGTATCCGCAAAAGCGAATATGGCAGTAGCATCCTTTAGCTTCGTCAAATCCTGATGCGGGCTGACAAGCACCGACTGAAATCTCTGTTTGAAGCGAAAATCTGTCTCGGCTACCTTTTTCTTATTAAACAAATAGCCAATCAATGCTTTTTTCTCGTTGGTATATTCATCAATAAATTTCTTGAGGTCCCCTATATCGTTTGAACCAAATGAAAGAAAGCTGTTTAGAACTTCTACTCTGCCGCCGAATGTCTCTTTGATTTTACCGACTGTCTGTATCGTTGAAGAGAGGAACTCCAATAACTTTCTGTATTCCGTAACAGATTTTATTTCATTTTTGTGAACGGACAGCAGTTTAAGTAATTCTTCAAGGTTTTTGCCATTTAGGATACCCCTCAAAATTTCCAGTGTTGCCCGAAGTTCACCCAAGTCAAAAGGACCCTCACCAAAAGACAGGACCTCCTCAATATCAAAGTGAGTGTTTTTGCCCTTGAGATGGTCCTCCAGCAGAGCAAGCTCTTTGATTTCATCAATATTTATATCTTCATACGAAATGATTTCGGCCTCCAAATCCTCCTTGAGGGAGTTGGTTGATTTATCAATATTCTGCTCAATGGTCTCATAGTTATGCCTAACTGCACGATGGGCCGTCTTTATACCTTCAATCGTGGCTTGAGCGAGTATTTTGCTGTAGGTGTTTCCTGTCTTACCCAAGCGAAGAATAGGGTTCTGGAAGTTTTTATCATACCTGACCTTGTTCATTGTTTGGGTGATTTTGTCCTCAACTACATCCAAAGCTTCTTTCTTATCCGAAAGGACCAGCACCGATTGGTTTCTGAGTATCGCATTGAAAATGATTGCCGTAATGGTGTGACTTTTACCAGTGCCAGGCGGCCCTTGGATTATCATGTACTTGCAGTTGTCCTTCCTTAACGCCGCAAGTATCTGGTGTTGTTCGCTATTGAGAGGAATAGGGCTTGGAACGACAAGCCTCTCTGGGGCTTCTGTATTGTCCCATTCTTGTTCTATGTCTGGATTACAAGCCTCTGGATTTCTGTTCAGAAAATCTCCGAGGAGCTCATTGAATGCACCAGCAAGCTGTCCCCCATCTTCTCCGAGCTGTTGCAATATCTCTTCATAGTCATTGACCAGTGCCTCGTCTGATTTATCAAAAAGGCAAAGGTAGCATGAGTTTGAGACGCGAACGCTTGCTCCTTTAGCAATATCATCTGTCCCTGAAAAACTGACATGCCCATTGAGTTCAAAGAAATTTGAGATTTCTGTCAAAATGCCGTTGAGGATGTCCTGCAAATCATTTTTGTGTTGAGCAATGTATATTATTCGTTCAGATACCTTCTGAAGACTGCCTTGCGTGCCTTTGATGACGTTATGCTCCTGCACAATGAACTCCAATACTCGCTTATTTACATAAACTTGAGAGTCAAAATCTATCAGCAACAGCTCGTCTTTCTTGGTTATGCTGACTGGAATATAAAAAATCGGATACTTAACATTTTGAAAAGAGATGTCCCCAAAGTAAAGATAGAAGTCCTGATTTTCAAGTATTTTCTTATTACGTTCCATCTCAAATACTTCGGCAAAGAGGTCTGCCACTTGCAGATTTTCAAAGAAGACGACGAGTCCCGTTTTAATGTCTTCTGTCGCAAAGACGCCTTTCAATTCTTTGCTGATATCCACTTCCTCTTTAGCGATATATAAATTCAAAAGCTCTGAAATCTTGCCTTCCATTTGTTTCACCAGCACAGAAGTCAGCTCATCCTCAATCAAATACACGTTATCCTCATCACCGAGGTTTAGGTTTTGCAGAGGTTTCTCAATGCTCTGTATGAATGGCGTAACGAGAGCCTTATTGATTATCTTTGCGGCGGCCTCAACTGACGTATTCAGAGCCACATCATATTCTTTTTCGTAAAAGACCCCCGACTTTTCAATTTCCGCCGAAATCTCTTCTATCATTTCTTCAATCTGGCTGGCCTTAATTTTATTGACCTGAAGCTTTATGAGGTCAAGCAGATTTTTGGGAAGATTAGTCTTATATTCCCCTTTAGATATTTTGTTTAATATTTCCTTATCAAAGTTTTTCCCGATAAGCTCCAAAAGAAGCTTATTGAAAGTCTCATATTTCTTGAGGTTCAATCCTATAAGCAGATTATCCTCATTGCGAAATTTAATATTACGACGTGGCAGTTTGTGTTTGTGGAAATCCGTTTCAAGGAAGTCCATAAAATATTTTGCCACCTCTTTGAAAAAGGCGATGCCAGTTGGTTCTTTTTCTTCCAAAATCTTCATATTAATTTTAAGTTAGTAAACACCAACCAGCTCAATAACTAATAGAATATCAGATAACAACACTTAGAACAAAGTTGCAAATTTATCTCGCACGTCAAAATTGCGAGTGTATTTGTGGGATATTTTTGTTCTAACTATAAGCTTTGATACGCCTCAACTTGGTTATTATATTCGTATTTGACCATCTGGTAGTCAGTACCCCATTTTTGCTTAGCCTTGGTCATAATATTTGGATAGGCCGTTTGGGCTATTATCCAATCATATGCTTCAACTTGATTACCATATTCGTACTTCACCATCTGATAATCGGAGCCCCATTTTCGTTCTGCAGATGTCATAATAGCTGGATACTTTGTCTGTGCTACTACCCAGTCATATGCTTCCACCTGATTATTATATTCATACTGAACCATTTGGAATTCAGAACCACAATTTCTAGAGGCATATGTCTACAGCGTCGCAAGTACCGTAGTCCT
>CAYHLN010000063.1:0-3206 GCA_964357505.1 Candidatus Woesearchaeota archaeon
GATCTCTCCTGGGGAAACAAAGAAAATTCGCTCAGGTATAGCGCTGGAAATACCTGAAGGTTATTTTATGAAGCTTGAAGGGCGCAGTGGCTTTTCTGCTAAGGGAATGATTACGCCTGGAGGCGTGATTGATTCTGACTACCGAGGGGAAGTTCATATTGTACTCCACAACACGACGAAGTTACCTTTTGCAATTGAGAAAGGAGATCGTATCGCGCAAGGTGTCTTGATGGCGATTCAACAAGCTAGCTTTAGAGAAGTGTACGAGCTCTCGGAAACATCACGAGGGTCAGGCGGATTCCAGTCAACGGGGTTGAAATAATGGCAAGTCCTGAATACGTACAGCGATTGCGAGAGAGTGGATGGCCACAGGAATTTGGAGAGAAGCTAATTATTGGTAACCTTGAAAGCAATGTTGGCATTGCTACGCTCTGGACATTTAAAGAAGTTGTATCCAAACATCTGAGCTCGGGAAGCTATGCTGTTATTGGTAATTTTTATGATAAGCAAAACGCGTTGGAGCCGTTCATTAGAAACTGTTTAGCTAATCCGAATATTCGATATGTTTTTCTCTTGGGGAACGACAAGTCAGGCAGTAAGCAAGTGCTTATTAATTTTTTTGAGCTTGGATTGAAGGATGGCAAAGTCGTTGACACGGACACGGTCCTACCACGAAGCATACCTGTTGAAGATATTGAAGATCTGCGGCGACACGTAAAGCTTATTGATTTATCGAGTAAGATTGCAGATGCGAATAATGCGGAAGATTATGGAAAGACGTTGAATGAAGCCTTGAGCTTGATTGAGAAGAAAGAGCCGTACCGCGAGCCGCAGCTCTATGATAAGCCTGTGCTTAAGACTGAAAGCTATCCTGGAGAAAAGGCAGGCTTTATGCTTCGCGGCAAGACCGTAGGGGAAGTATGGTTGCGATTGTTGAGAGAGATTTATGATTATGGAGCAGTCACTAAAATGAAGACTTCAGATTCAACGCAGGTGCGTGAGTGCATCAATCTCATGGCAGTGGTTGAGGCTGAAGATGCTGACGTGCCCGTGATGTACCCTTTTTTCAGATTTGATGAAGCTTACTTGAAGAGCTATTATGATGAGATTTGCAGCGATCGCGTGCCTGAAGGCACGCTCTATACGTACGGTTCTCGCTTTCGTGCATGGTTGAGTCCTGACGGAGAAAAGATTGATCAGATTGTTGATATGATTGAATATTTGAAAAAAGACACGTATCGAAAGTCCGCGCTTGCGCAAACATGGATTATTGAGGATGAGCTGACACGGCGTTATTTGAATAAAGATAAAAACAGCCCATGTATTATTTTAGTGCAGCCGAATATTCAAGATGGCGTGCTGCACTTGACGACGTATATTCGAAGTAATGATATGTTTCGAGCATGGCCATTGAATGCCTTTGGACTGCGTAAACTGCAGAAGATTATTGCGCAGGGTGTGGGCGCTGATGTTGGTACGCTTACTACGATCTCATGCAGCGCACATATCTACCAGGATAATTGGGAAGATACGAAAAAGATATTAGATGAGCATTATACTAATACCAATTGCTTCTTTGATCCCCGAGGGTATTATGTCATCTCGCTCAAAAAGGGCACTATTTCTGCAGACCATTATTCTCCACAAAGCCAGCTACTGAAGCAGTATGAAGGAAAGACTGCTCGAGAGCTGAATGATGCCATTAACTCTTCACAGCATACGCTTGATAGCTATCATGCGTCTTATTTAGGAGAAGAGCTCATGAAAGCAGAGATTGCATTGCGGCTTGGCGTTAGCTATACGCAAGATTTGCCGCTTGAACTTGGAGCTGTGAAGGATGCGTGCGCTGTTGACGGGGACGTTTGTTCAACGGACAGCTGTGCAGTTGATGGAGACTCATGTGGAGTAGATGGGAAAGATAGCTGTGCTATTTAATTCGTATACTGGAGCATAACAATTATTTATAAGGGAGAAATGAAAGAAGAGGATATGGGAAAGAAGGGATTGTTTATTGCCTTTGAAGGCATTGATGGTTGTGGAAAGTCAACACAAATACGTAAACTCGTGCAACACTTATTTGAAAAGAGTAAATATAATCACATTGTTCTTACAAGAAATCCGTACAAAAATATCAACATCCGCCAGATACTGACTGAAGATAGCGATCCTTATACGCAAGCTGAGCTCCTCGCGCAACTTTATATCACAGATAGAGAGCACCAGGTTGAGGAAACGGTGAAGCCGAATCTCGAGAAGGGTCATTTGGTGCTTACTGATCGCTATAAGTTTTCTACTATTGCTTACCAAGGCGCCCAAGGCTTAGATATGGGAGAGCTGATCTCGCGACAGGCACACTTGCCCGTGCCGGACGCTACGTTCATTATTGATGTGCCTGCAACAATAGCACGGGAACGAATGCATAAAGAAGATGTTTCTGTAAGAGGTAAAGAGCATAAATTCGAGGCAAATATTGATTTTGCCGTTCAGCTTCGTGATAATTATCTTAAGGCTGCCGGAATGTTACAAGCACAGAAGGAGCACATTTTTGTCATTGATGGAAATAGACATCCTGATGAGATCTTTGGGGAAATTAAGAACATTATTGATAATGTAATCCTTTCGCCGCCTGCCCATACGGCTGTCTGAAAAGGTGCTTTTTTGACAATAGATTAGTTTTTATATCCTCATTGGTCGGGTTTTTTATGGGAAAACATACCGGAGCTAAGGCGGTCGTTTCTATTCAGGGAAGCGTGAACTATCGCAGGAAAACGCATCACTTGCTTGTCCGCGACCCGGGAAAGCCCGAGGGATTGACCTGGCCCGGAGGGTACTATCATCCAACGGGAGATTTGAAACGGAGTACTGCAGATATTCTCCGGAGAGAGACGGGAGTTAGTATTGATGCTGAAACATTACGCTTGCAGGCAATCGTCTATTCTCTTACTAAAACAAGCAAAAGCTGGATCGCGAATTACGCTTTTGGCGCTGAGTTGCCTCCGGTTGAGCAATGGGGCAAGCCGCTCAATGAAGAGTACGAGACATTTCTTGTGCCGACTGATTCGCTGGTAACGCGCCAGTATGCCGTAAGCATACATCGTACGAATAGGGGTACTGATGTAGATCGGAGGTTAGATTGGTCGATTGCTGATGGTGCGTATATTGCTGAGATGGTACAACAGGCGCTACGCAACCAACAAGCAGGAGAG
>CAYHLN010000064.1:0-3061 GCA_964357505.1 Candidatus Woesearchaeota archaeon
TAAATATAAAAGATTTGTAATTTTTCAATATAAATGCGGAAGTATGTGGACAAGGGAGTGAGGGCGTGTTCCGAGTGAGACAGATCATTTATGACTTGAGCCTGCTTGTTAATGAATATACCTCCGCCAAGATGCAGAAACTTCTGGTCCACGACAGGCTCCTGTTTGGTGATATTGACAATGATGCTACATTCAATACTTTGAACTATATAAACTCTCTTGAGTCTAATGCATTCCAGTATATAGCGACCTATAATTCAGATGTAATGCCTGATGAGTTAGCGGCACTAAAACTCAACTTCGATGTGAAAGAGAAAATAGTTCAAAGACTTAGCGTTGAGGATCCGTTATTCTACAAAAAATTTAAGCAAGCAATTGACTACGATGACACAAAAGAGAAAGCATCCTCTTAGTACGTATTGCTTGATAACGAGTCAATCAAAACGTGGCCGTTAAAGTAAGTTACCAACCCTGAGTCTCTGTACCGCATTTTACTTGGTAAAGTCTTCCTGTTTCGCGATACTGCTCGGCATACGCGGTGTTTGATGGAACTTATTTATGGTGCCAGCTCCCAAGGCGTAAGAGGACTTTCTTTTGCTTTGGTATCGAGGTTCTCGATACGTGTCTCAAGGGAAGTCACTCTTTCGTCGATGACTTCTTCCAAGGACTCAAAGCGATCGTCAATGTGCTTTTTTATATCCTCAAACTGACTCTCGGTTTTCAACTGAACTGCTTCTTTTTCTTTTTCGGATACAAAACTTCGATAACTCAAATACCACTGGATACCGATAATAACAACTCCTAAAATGATTCCTTCAGTCCAAGTTAGATCAAACATGTGTCCTATGTTTTTTATTGGGTAACGCAAAACCCGCCACCACGAACCCTTGCGGGTCTACGCCAGTTTCCCAGCGCAACATAGGACATGCCGTGATGACGGGTTTTTCATGTCCTATGATTTCGTGACCATGCCAACGCCGGAGCGATGGTTTAGGCCCGCACAGGGTCATAATAGCGCAATTTTCCCAACTGGCGAAGCTACAGAAGACCTTACGATACCTCCCCAGGATTTAGGGTTTACGGAACATGCTAAGCGTGCGAAGACTTGTGAAGGATTTGAGATTTCTTCGCTCGCTCGTTTTTTTGAAAAAATAAAGAAATAAGGCGTATCTTCTATGTTTTTCTTATTTGAGAAGAGAGCTAAGCAAGCGAAGGATTTCGGGGGTCTTCGCATGTTGTTATTTCACATCTTTTTTGAAGCAAGGTAGAGTTTGGGAAAGTCTTACTGACTATGATTTCTACCGACACTTGCCGCCTTTTTCTCGGGAAAGACCTTCCTGACAGCGATGTTGAGGCAATTAGAGATGTTTTGTATGTAATGGCAGAAAAACTTGTGAACGATCAGTTCACATTGCGACTTTTGAGCGATGGGGTCGAGGATGTTCAATTCGCGGATACTCTTGCGAAACATGTGAGCAACACCTCCAGTGTGCGCAGGTATACATGACTATGTCTCAGCCTGCACTGATATATACACGAGTTTCTTCTGAACGTCAGAAAACAGAAGGACACGGGCTCGAGAGTCAAGAACATAGGTGTCGTCAATTTGCTACGCAGCATGGGTACGAGGTTGAACAAGTTTTCAGGGACAGTTCTTCTGGAGGGGGTGATTTCATGAAGCGGCCGCAGATGGTGGAGTTATTGAAATATCTTGATGCACACCACGATCAGCAGTATGTAGTTATATTTGATGATCTAAAACGTTTTGCTCGAGACACGATTTTTCATCTCAAGTTACGAGCAGCTCTTGAGGCAAGAAGGGTCATACCGAAGTGCTTGAACTTCGATTTCGACGATTCTCCAACGGGGCGATTTGTTGAGACAATAATGGCCGCTTCCGGACAACTCGAGAGAGAGCAAAATAAATTACAGGTCCTTCAAAAGACTCGTGCTCGTTTGGAGAAGGGGTACTGGCCATTCTTTCCTCCTACCGGGTACAAATTTACTCGTGATCCTTTGCATGGAAAGCTCCTGGTTCCAGATAATCCAGATGCAGAAATAATTCGGGAAGCATTGGAGGGCTATGTGTCTGACAGATTCAGCGATCAGACTGCAGTCCGTGATTTCTTACGGGCCAGGTCTTTTCGTAAAGGAAAGAAAATCTATGATACGCAAGTCAAGAGATTATTGACCCAGGTTCTCTATACTGGTTATGTCGAATTGGCACGCTGGAAGATTGGGCGTATCAAGGGACACCACGAGGCTTTAATAAGTCTCGAGACCTTCGAACGGATACAGGCTAAACTCAAGGGCAAGGGGTATTTAATGACGCGCAAGGATTATCGCTTAGATTTTCCGCTTCGTGGGTTCGTCACATGTGCTGCGTGCGGAGGAAGCCTGACGGCAAGTTGGACAAAGGGCAAGACCAGGAAGTATCCGTATTACTGGTGTCGCAACCGAGGTTGCCAGATGCGGTCTAAGAGTATTAAGAAAGATGACATAGAGGGATCTTTCGAAAAACTGCTGGATAGATATACACCAAAAATCGCAATCTTGAAACTTGCATGGGTAGTGCTCATAGATGTTTGGAAGAAGAGGGTGCAGGAGCTTGATAAGTATAAGGCCGGTCTCGAGAGTAAACTGAGAACTGTTCAGCAAACCGTCTCAAACTTTTCAGAGCGTGCGGCGCAAGCCAAAGAAGAGACCCTGATCGCTATTTATGAGGAGAATCTAATAAAGGCAAAGAAAGAAGAGATGTTGCTGCTTGAGCAGATTTCGAGACTCTCCGTACGGACCGGTGACTTCGAGGAGGCTCTGGGTGCCATGTTTAGAGTACTCAAGAATCCAATAGAAACTTGGCAATCTGATGATGTAGACCAAAAAAGATCAGTTCTAAGGCTGATCTTTTCAGGTAAACTGGCGTATCATCCTGAATCAGGATTTCAAACTCCAGAATTGTCTTGTATTTTGGGGCTTTTTGAGCAAATTACTGCCAAAAAGTCACAGGATGTGGAGGCGGGGGGAATTGAACCCCCGTCCGAATCTGTTTATGAAAGCGCTT
>CAYHLN010000065.1:0-2868 GCA_964357505.1 Candidatus Woesearchaeota archaeon
TGGTCAAAACGATAGAACACAAAAGAAATACTCCCGCAAGGGGGTTTTCTTTTTTAACAAGAGTATAATTTATATCCAGTAGGTAGCAGAGTGTCGGTTAACAACGAACCCGGAGGGTATATGTTCATCGTTCTGTTATGTCTCGGCGGATGCCTCGGATTGGTGCTGAAAGGCGCAATGAAAAGAATCCTAAACTCACCTGTAGGTTACCAGGATGACAAAGGGTTCCATTTCGGAATCGAGCCTCAACCTCAGTCTCAAATCTGATTCAAGGCATCGCCATAAAAGAAAGAAGGGCCGGTCCACATTGACGGCTCTTTTCTTTTTACAAAACTTATTGTATAGTATTTTCGGACACACAAACAATCTTATGAACTTTCTTGCTTTCATAGCATTAACCATGCTAGTGATCGGTTTTATTCTGTGCGATCCTAAAAGGAGTATCTCACTGAAACAGCTTAAAGCGAGCCGATTGCGTCTTGAAAAAGCAAAAAGGCGAGTACGACTTACTGAAAAATTTTTGGCTTACCTCAAGCATTACCGTGCCGCGAAAGGCAAAAAAGAGATATGCGTTTATTATTTCCTTTGCAACATTCTGGAGCTTCCAGATCCAAAACGGGAGCTAGAAATGCGGAAAGTCGTAAAAATGCTCGATGCAGATAGGGATTCGGCTGAAGCTCAAATGACTTCTAGGATCAGGCGTTCATTCAATTCTCCTCCAGTGGATCTTTCGTTATGCAGTAACTAAGGGCTCGTTTTCATAGAGAGCTCTTTTCTTTTGATTAAGTGTGTGGTATAAAAATGTGAGTCGTTTTCAACTCGGTCAACCAGAAACCCTTGCCCTTCAAAACCTATGTGGACTATTTATCATACGATACTGCTTGTGGTGGTAATTATTGGCGCATGTGTCTATTTCTTTGGAAAATACACGAGGAAACTCATTTGCGGTGATCCTGGCACAGATGATGCTGCAACAGAGTGTGCGGAAATCGCTTGGAGACTCAACCTTGCCCAATCTCAAGGTCAAGGCGATCCCAAGGCGTTGGAAAAATTCGACCATTTCTGGGCGCTCGTGACGAAATATTCCCTCGATCACGAAGCAATCGCTGTCGTAAGCCTCAAAACAGTTCTAAACCATGCCTGCAAGGCATTTGAAAAAGCTCATGCAGGCAATGAAGCCAAAAAAATTGCGGCAGAGAGCTACCGTGTAAGCATGAATCAATTGCTCATAGAATACATTGAAACGCAAGAACTCAACTTCCGGTCTGCATAAGATGTCCTTGTTCAGTCAAAGCCCTCACTATGAAGCGAGGGCTTGTTTTTTTATACCCTCAACCTTATACTGTTTTTACTTATGAATGATGAAAACGATATCAAAATAGAAGCCAATGAAACCCTCGATGATTCTGTCATTGCGGAGGAGAACGCGCTTGACGCAGTAAAGACTCTTAAAGAAAAACTCAAGAAGGCAGTTGCAGAGAAGCAGGAATATCTAAATAGCTGGCAGCGGGACAAGGCTGAATTTATTAACGCACGAAAGCGTGATGAGGAAGCTCAGAAAGATTTCGCGCGATTTTCAAATGAAAGCCTCATATCAGAGCTCATTCCTGTTCTGGATAGCTTCAATATGGCAATGGGGAACAAGGAAGCCTGGGAGAAAGCTGATAAGAATTGGCGGGTAGGAGTGGAATATATTGCCAATCAACTGAAAAAGACTCTTGGTGAATTCGGCCTTAAGGAAATTGATCCTATTGGAAAGAAATTTGATCCGATGCGTGATGAAGCAATTGAGGATGGAAAGGAAAGTGATCTAGTGACTACTGTCATTCAAAAAGGGTACGAGCTGCATGGAAAGGTGCTGAAGGCGCCGAAGGTGAAGATAGGGGAGAAGAAATAAAAAAGCTGCGCCGGAGATAGGGGGCGCAGCTAAGGGGGGAACGACATATTTTTAGGTGGGGGACATGCTGGTTTATGAGCATGCTGTTAAAGTTAGTATCTCAAGAAGCTTTAACTCTTATATAGTAGCATATAGTATACTATTTGTCAATACCCTTCAAAGCTTGATTTTGATATACTAAAACCATCAAGCAAATGCTTACTATTTCCAATAAACAACTTCAGGGCATATTTGAGCGGATTCTTAAGGATAAGAACGGCGTTCTTGTACGCGTCCAATTTACAGTAGTTGAAGTAAATGGCATTTTCACTCCGCAGATCATTTCTGCGACGCCACTTGTTTCAAAAGTTGAAGAAGCTATTTGCCTTCCTTGTGTTAAGGACGCAAAGGTTATTGTCGAAGACGTAACGCCTTCTTTTGTATCAAAAATTTCTCCATATTTCACCTTAGACTTTTTCATGAGTCAACCTACAAGGGCGCCTTCTCTTTTCATTTAGTTTTCTGAAAGTTTTATTAAATAAGTTTCAAGTTCTTTAAAATTGACAAATTAGATAAAAGAAAGGACGACCGGTTTAAAGGGTCGCCATCTTGAGTAACTTGCTATGTGGAGAGGTGTTACTACTTAACCTTTTTTAATGCTTGTTCTAAAACCAAGCAGATCTTGAAATAAGGGGTTACGTGGTTCGAAGCATCAGAAGCATCTCGGACTTCTCGGAAAAAGTTGTCAGTCTCATCAGGATTCCTCCTGAGAAATTCTACAACTTCTGCCACCCTTGGTTCATCTGCCGGCGTGTACCTGCTCGGTATAGGCAACATACTTGCTGCCTGACGTGCGTTTGTTATCATACCAGTAAGGAACCTATCACATTAAAACATATTTGTCAATTCAACGCATTATTAATTAAATAAACTAAAACTATGTCTAAAATAATTGGAATCGACTTGGGTACCACCAACTCTGCCGTTGCAGT
>CAYHLN010000066.1:0-2688 GCA_964357505.1 Candidatus Woesearchaeota archaeon
ATAAGAGCGGTGCTCTAAACCAGGCTGAGCTACGGGCTCGTCTAACTAGTCAATGATGGGCTCTTTTTAATGTTTCGGATTGCTCGTAATGATCAATTACACTGCAGAAAAATAGTTTTTATATAGTGCTGGTTTAATGGTGGTGAATGATCATTGGGGTGGTGGGTCCGATTGCTGCTGGTAAAGATGAAGTAGCAGCGATTTTACAGGAGCAAGGATTCACCAGACTTTCTCTTGCTGATGAGCTGCGTGCTGAATTAACGGAAAGAGAAATTGAACTTACGAGAACCAATTTGCAGGATATGGGTGATGAGCTGCGTGGTACACACGGAGTGGATTTTCTTGCACAACGCGTGATTCGCCAGATCCATTCTGGGAATAATTATGTTATAACTGGTTT
The DNA here is from genome assembly GCA_964357505.1 of Candidatus Woesearchaeota archaeon. Classification (GTDB taxonomy): domain Archaea; phylum Nanobdellota; class Nanobdellia; order Pacearchaeales; family GW2011-AR1; genus JBBSZK01. The sequence goes on from CAYHLN010000066.1 coordinate 401, forward strand.
TAGAAATCCTGCAGAATTACAAGCACTTCGTTCATTACCGGATTTTACTATCCTTGCAGTGGATGCCCCTCTTGATGATCGATTTAAGCGTTTGCTTCTTCGGGGTAGGGAAAGAGATCCCAAAACTATTGATGAATTTAAGATTGTTAGTGATCGTGATTTGGGTATCGGCCAACCGCTACATGGACAGCAGAATGGGGCATGTATTGAACTTGCAGACACTCGTATTGTCAATGAAGGTACGCTGGATGATTTGAGAAAGAAAGTTGATGAAATGGGGGGGAATCTTTCTACGCTAAGGGGCTAGTCGGAAGATTTATATATTGCTGCTCATATGAGTACCTATATGGGCAGTATGAATATTTCAATAAAAGATGAGGCCTATCGTTTTTTGGCTTCTTTGAAGAAAAATAGCGAGAGCTTTTCTGATGTTATTTTGAGGTTTAAAACGCATGAAGAAAATAAGGATAAGATACTCGCTTTTTTCGGTATTCTCAGCGGAAAGGATATTGATTGGAAAGAAAAGGAAGAAAGAATGAAGTCTTTTCGTGATTCTTTCTCAAATAGGTTGGTTGACGTAAGAAACAGGATGGCTACGACAAAGTGATTGCTCTGGATAGTTCTGCAATTATTGATTTATTCAAGGGAGATGTGGTTCTAAAAGACCTTATCACAAGTTTGGACGATAAGACCTTTGTTACCAGCATTATTTGTTATCAAGAGGTATTTTTTGGACTAAATCCAAAGAGCTCTAAATATTCTTTTGAAAGGGAATATTACGAGAATTTTTTTAGTGCTCTTGATGTTTTTGATTTGGATAAGGCATCTTGTGAAAAAGCCTCGGAAATATTTTGGCACTTATCGTCAAAGGGCAAAACATCATCTGCATTTGATTGCATGATTGCTGGCAATTTGCTCACCAAGGGAGTGAATGTCTTAATAACAAAAAACGTTAAACATTTTGAATCTATTACGGGCTTGAAAGTTATCGGCTACTAGGTACTTTTATATAACATATTTTTCTTGGGCTCTTATGTTAATAGGTATTGTAGGTCGTCCTAATGTGGGCAAATCAACGCTCTTTAAGGCATGCACACTAGCGGATGTCTTGATTGCGAACTATCCCTTCGCGACAATCAAGCCGAACCATGCGGTTGCGTACGTGAAGATTCGTGATTTGGCTTTGGATTTTGGCAAGGTTAGCAACCCACGTGAAGGTTATGTGAAGCAGGGAACGCGATTCGTGCCGTTTGAGCTGATGGATGTTGCTGGTCTTGTTGCTGGTGCGTCCGAAGGTAAGGGATTAGGGAATGAGTTTCTGAATGATTTGAGTGCGGCAGATGGTTTCATTCAAGTTGTGGATTTGTCTGGTGAGACTGATGGCGAAGGAAAGCCCACTGAAAACTACGATCCTGCGCTTGACATTAGGCTCATCGAGAAAGAGCTTGATTTATGGTACTTGGGCATTTTGAAGAAAGCTTGGCTCGGGTTTGCGCGAAAGGTCGAGATGGAGCACACTGAGCTGCATAAGGCAATCGCTAAACAATTCTCTGGATTGAAAGTGCGTGATGATGACGTCAAGCGCGTGCTTCTCAAGTTGAGCTTTGGACAGGAAAAACCGACGCTGTGGAACGAGCGGCAGTTATTTGAGTTCTCACGAGCTTTGCGTGTGGCGACGAAGCCGATGGTCATTGCAGGGAATAAAATTGATCGGCCTAATGGCAAAGCGAATTATGAACGGCTGCACAAGGAATTTAGTTATACGATTATCCCGTGCTTTGCTGATGGCGAGCTAAGTTTGCGTCAGGCAGATAAAGCGGGACTTTTAGAGTATGTGCCTGGCGAGGGAAGTTTTGTGATGAAGAAAGATGTTAGTGAGAAGCAGAAGGGTGCGCTTGACGCAATCCATACTATCCTTAAGGAATTTGGAAGCACTGGTATACAATCGGTGCTGAATACGTTGGTATTTGACGTACTCGGTTATGTGGCTATTTATCCTGCTGGGGCGAAGTTAAGCGATAGTAAAGGTAATGTGCTGCCTGATTGCTTCTTGATGCCGCCGCACTCAACCGCATTAGATTTTGCGTATCGATTGCATTCAGATATTGGCAGAGATTTTGTAAAGGCAATTGATATCAAGACCAAGAAGGCAGTGGGTAAAGATCATGTGTTGAAGAATGGTGATGGACTCGAGATTATGACGAGTTAAATTTTTCTTCTTTTAAGCCCCTTGACTTTATCAAAATCTGGATCATCTGAAACTATTTCATCACAATTATTAATCAGAT
>CAYHLN010000067.1:0-2553 GCA_964357505.1 Candidatus Woesearchaeota archaeon
TGTCGTAAAGCTTCGCCCCAGGGGTTTTAGGGTCGCAATCATACACTCCATGTGCGCTCGTCATGTTAATAACCTGTTTAATTTCCGCCCGTTGCGCGATAGTAACTGCAACATTATCTGTGCTGAAGCCAGGTTTCCATCCCCCATACAGAACAATTTGTTTATTTCTACGCGGAAAAGGCACTGTCGGTTCTTGAATAACGCAGTGCTTAGTTATAGCAGGGTCAAATGCGACACGAACAAGGTCGGCATTTAATCGGGTTGCAGCAATACCGATCTGATCAAGCTTTTTATTTTCAACTCCAGGAGTAATGGCTCTCGCAGCCAGTTGATATTTTCGGGCAAGCGTGCCGCCTCCACAAACAACAGCGAAGGAACAGTGATGTGTCCTAGCATAATTACCAACGTACTCAGCAAAATTCCTAACAAAATCTACATCAATTCCCGCTTCAGGATGAACCAGCGATCCGCCAAGCGAAATAACGTGCGCATTCATTATCTCATCTTATAATAGCGGCTTTTAAAGTTAATTATATCAGAAACTCCCAATAATCTTTATAAACAGGTTTCAGCCATCCTAATGAATGCAAGCGAGGCAACTACAAGAAGGATTTGAAGAAGATTTTGCCACATTGCTTGTCGGTACAGACTCTCTTTTCGGAGGAGATGCATTGCACGAAAGCGGTACGCATCATTTCATCGTTGACAGTTGGATTTCAGGTATGAATCCTCCTGAAGTGTATAGAGACCCACTTGCTTCTCAATTAAGGAGCCAAGGCGGTGCAAAACCTGAACAGGATATGGATGCAGTTAATGACTACGTTGCAGGCCATCAATTAAGAGAACTTCCAGATAAAATACGCGCACATGCTGCTTCATTCGATCCAGACCGAAGAAGGTATATCGAAAATCAAGTTGATTCCGTAGCCATTATGTTGGAATCTGCAATAGCCGGAGTTAATGGAATGCCAAGGCCTACGTTTGAGGAAATGTATCGCACGCTAACTCGCAGAGATGATATCGAATTGTCAGACCCTCGCGAAGATCGAGAACAATTGCGAGAAGCATTAGCTATTGCAGGGTTTGAAGTTACTCCAACACGCAACCTTCGTGAAACCTATATCGCTTTTAAAAATTCCCTTGGATTCGTTCCAGTGGAAAAGGTAGCAACTGAAGCAAGAATAATATTAGAGGAGTTGCTGCAAACCACGCGAGAAAGGATGTTGCCCGTGTTGGACCCTAAAAAAAGAATCGGTCACTGGAATTCACTGAGCGAGGTACCTTTCGATGGACACGAGTTCAGAGCGGTATCGGGAGTAAGGTTTACGGGCTCAAGCATTTACCGCGGCGGCCAAAATGGTCGTCCCTTATTACAAGGTCTATTCGAGTACAATACCGAGCATCGCATCACGCGCCCTGGACTGCACCATCTCTGTGCTCATGAAGTAATGCCGGGACACTATCTCAATGCAGCGGTAATTGACCTGCTATGGAGGGGTGGGAATGTAGGGTTTGAGTCCACCGTAGGCACAATGCTTACTCCCTCCACTATCTTTCAAGAGGGATGGGCACAGAACACGTATGAACTTCTCTACGGCGATCGGGAAGTCGCATTAGCAGCTTTAGGGGATGAACGACTTGCAAACCAGTTACGTATTGAACTTATCAATTCAGACCTCCAAGACAAGGCGAAGCACAACGCTTCTCTTCTTTTCCAGGGAAGAGGCGTCAGTCTGGACGAAGTAAAGAGACATATCGGAGACGATTGCGTACAATGGGATCCTATAGTCAAAAAATTATCTGGAATATGGGCGCAAGATTCAGTCTTTGGCCCAATGTACGGTCCTGCGTATGTGATTGGAAGAGAGGCTGTAAACGACGCAATTAAGACTCATGGTAGTCAAAAAGTGATTCAGGTCGGACTACACTATGACGGTTTAGTAGATCTGGAAACGTTTCAAACGAAGTTAGCTCGTTTATCTTAATTCAGCCCCCATCAATTCTTAGAATCCAATCCCAATTAAGCAGGAGGCTGTAAATTATCCCAGCCTTCTACGAATTCTTGGATAGGTGGAACAGGAACGTCTAGCCCGCGCTTTTCAATATACAGCTTAGTCAACAAGTAAAAGATCATTCCCAAGCTCTTCCAGCTCTTATTGTTTCCAGGTACGATGCAATCAATTCCATTGGTGAAGTTGTTTGTATCACAAACGCTCATTACCTTTAGCTTGATTCTATTGGCATCAGCCAATGCGTTCTTGTCCAACCAAGGATCACAGATAAAGACAAGCTGCGTTTCGAAGAAATTCTCCAGATTAGTGTTTGTTAGCACACCAGAAGGATACTTTTTAGTGAATGATTTGATGCCAAGCGTGCTTGCAAATTTTTGAACAGCTTTCCATCCAGCTTCTCTTTTACAGACGATAATGATATCTTCAGGGGAGAATGTAGCTAAGTAATCTGCGCCTTCTCTTATTTTATCATCAAGGAGTGCAGTATTAAATTCAGCTAGCCCATCAGCGCGTCTTCGATAAACGTAAGAACGCATATCGC
>CAYHLN010000068.1:0-2514 GCA_964357505.1 Candidatus Woesearchaeota archaeon
AAAACATAGTACTCGGGTAGATTAACCTTTACCCGAGGACTTTTTCAACAGAGCCTGCTGATCTCTAAAATAGCAATTAGTTAGTCGGGAAGGAAACGGTTCCTCTTCCTTTATCACATTCCTGATAAAGTGAATCCCGAATGGTTGGTTGTTTTGCTCGTGCTGGTGCCTCATAATGCCGCTCTGCTCGGATTCCAAGACCTCGCTCTGCAAGATGATGCTCTCTATCTTCGTTTCTTGTTTCTGCCGGCTGATATGTCTTCGTCATGTAAGGTACCCGTCCTTCCAACGCTATTTAAATCTATCGCAGACTCTCTAATAACGAGATATTTGTTTACCCCTACAAAATAGAAAGATATATAAATATGTAGGGGTAAATGGAATAATGTATTTTAAAGATAAAACAATAAATGGAAAAAAATACAGGTACGCGCTTAAGTCAATACGCTTACCTAATGGTAGGATCGTTTCCCTAGAAATAATGGATAAGGGACAATCCAAACAAGAGCTCGGAAGAGCATTGGAAGAAAAGGAAAAGCAGGTACATATCCGGTACGCACTGGAAAAATTCAGAGCGGATCATATTATAAACGAAACCGAGCTCAAAAAAATAGAAGAAATAAAATTCAATTACCGAAAATTGCTTAAAAAACTAACAAGGGCTCAACTAAAAGATTTGTTTGACAGATTTACTGCTAATTTTACGTATGAAAGCAACGCCCTTGAAGGTAACTCGTTGACGCTCAAGGACGTTGCAATTGTCATGTTCGAGAGCATGGCTATCAAAAACAAAGATTTGCGTGAGATCTATGAAACAAGAAACTCACGTGATGTGGTTGAGCTTCTGATAAAAAACCAATTTTCAATATCCGAGAAAGATATTTTAAAAATGCACAAGCTTCTGACGAAAGATATTGATATACATGCAGGCTATAAGGTAGTCCCAAACTTCTTGCTGGGAAGAGATGTCAAAACCACTTCGCCAGAGCAAGTGCCTGCTGAAATGGGCAAAATCATCGAATGGTATGGGCAGCAAAAAGAAAAGCTGCACCCTTTAAAATTAGCTTCACAGTTTCACGGACGATTTGAGCAGATTCATCCTTTTGAAGACGGAAACGGTAGAGTCGGACGCTTTTTAATTAACGCAATTCTTATTGATAGTAAATATCCTCCATTGATAGTGCGAAAATCACAGAGAATTGCCTACTTAAAGGCATTAGAAAACTTCGATAAAGACCATCAAGATACGTTAGAGCGATTCCTGCTTGAGCGATATAAGGAAACCTATAGCAAGTTCTTTGAAATATATATCAAATATGTTTAATATTGCATAACAATTATAAATCCCCTATCTCTCGCCTGTTCATGAGTGAAAGTCAGTCCAGATATAGCATTGTTGAGCGCCTGACAACACGCAAGCTCGAGTTAATGAGCAGCAAGTCAAAGCTCAAGGAAGAAGCCAAAGAGAGCGAGCAGCAGATTACTAAACTAAAGAAAGATATCGAGAACTGGAAAAGAGACATTCAGGAAGATATTAAGCGAGATCAAAGGAAGCGCGAACTTGAGATAGAACGTGCCGAACAAGACCACTCTAATTTTAAGGAACACATGAAAGACAAGGAAAATGTGTATGACGAACAGATTCGAGCCATCGAGCAGGCACTCAAATCAATCGAAGAGATTAGCAAAACTTCGCCTACTATCCAATCATAGTCCGTAAAAAACAACGAATGCCACGTGCGTCACGGACGCTAATGGTGAAATTAAACCAAAGCCATGTGCTGGTTCCCTAAGCAGGTTCAACTCCTGCATCCGGTGGGCAGCCCACCGGGAGGGTATTTATTAGTCTATTGTCCCACCCAAACGCTTCAAAGATGTAACAAGTTTGGCATGCGTGGTGCACAAAATAGTGTGTATTCCCAAGTCCCCAGCTTGCCGAATATTATCTTTATTATCATCGATGAAAACAACTTCCTCAGGTTCAAGGTTAAGCTTTTTCAAGACATAATGGAATATGCGTGGATCGGGCTTAGCCATGCCTAAATCACATGAGACAAAGACCTCTTTTTTCTGGAAAATATGATCTAGCCCCCATGTTTTATACATCTTCCAGAAAGCGTCGCCAAAGTTACTGAGTAGCGCAATCTGATAATGACGACGTAATTTTTTCGCTAGTTCCTGATTATCTTTTTTTGGCATATAGGCATGAAGGTGAACGCGCGCAAACTCCTCAGCCGATTTAGTAACCCCGGCATTACGTAAAATTGTTTTATAGAAGTCCATCTGGGGAAGTTTACCAATATCTAAATCAAATACAAGCGGATCAAAAAGTTTCTTGACTTTACTTTTTGATACTCCGAGATAATGCGCGCTGACTTCGTATGTGTTCTCTTTATCATTCGTCGTCAAGACACCATTATTATCAAATAAAATACATTTAATCATTCTGCTCTTTGTGTAAGTGGACCCGGCGTGAATCGAACACACGACCCCCCGGTGCAAGCGGGGCGTTTT